>JALYLZ010000053.1 GCA_030774015.1 Actinomycetota bacterium
CTAGTGTAATGCCTCGCAAATAGCTTGACAGAGGGAGACGCGGGAGGTAGCCTCCCGTCGTGTGGCATCCTGCCGCTGCGGTGGCGATCTCCGAGGGGGACCGGGCGCTCCTGGAGCGATGGGTGAGGGGCGGGAGCACCCCCCAGAGCGTGGCCACCCGGGCCCGGATCATCCTGGCCGCCGCCGAGGGGATCCCCAACGCCCGCATCGCCGCCCAGGTGGGGGTGTCCCGACCGACCGTGATCCTGTGGCGCCGGCGGTTCGCCTCGGCCGGGCCGAAGGCCCTCGCCAAGATCGAGGAGGGCCGGGGACGCAAGCCCTCCATCCCCCCCGAGAAGATCGCCGAGGTCATCTCGCTGACCACCAAGACCAAGCCGAAGGGCCAGACCCACTGGTCCACCCGATCCATGGCCCGGGTGGTCGGGATCTCGCCGGCCACGGTGGGGCGGATCTGGGACGCCGCGGGCCTGCAGCCCCACCGGGTGGAGACGTTCAAGTTGTCGAACGACCCGCGGTTCTTACAGAAGCTCACCGACGTGGTCGGGCTGTACCTGAACCCCCCGGATCGTGCCGTGGTGCTGTGCGTGGACGAGAAGAGCCAGATCCAGGCCCTGGACCGGACCCAGCCTCAGCTTCCGATGAAGCGGGGCCGGGCGGGGACGATGACCCACGACTACAAGCGAAACGGGACCACCACCCTGTTCGCCGCGCTCAACACCCTGGACGGGCGGGTGATCGGGAAGTGCCTGCCCCGGCACCGCCACTCGGAGTTCCTGACGTTCCTGCGGGTGCTGGACCGGGAGTTCCCCCGGAGCAAGGACCTGCACCTGATCGTGGACAACTACGGGACCCACACCCACCCCAACGTCACGGCGTGGCTGGCCAAGCACCCCCGGTTCCACCTCCACTTCACCCCGACCAGCTCCTCGTGGCTGAACCTGGTGGAGCGGTGGTTCCGGGAGCTCACCCAGAAGGCCATCCGTCGCGGCGTGTTCCCGAGCATCGAGTCGTTGATCGAGGCGATCCACGCCTACCTCGACGCCTACAACGAGGCCCCCAACCCGTTCGTGTGGACGGCGACCGTGGCGTCAATCGTGGAGAAGGTCAACCGTTGTAAAGCCATTTTGCAGGCGGCGCACTAGCGGCGGGGCCTTCGTCACGGGATACCACATCTACCGCGCCGACCAGGGCCCCACCCCGATCGCCACCCTCGGAGGGTCCACCACCACCTACACCGACGCCGGGCTCACCGACGGCACGGCCTACTCCTACACGGTGACCGCGGTGAACGCGGTGGGAGAGGGAGCGGGCGCGTCCGTGGGGACAATGCCCAATCCACTCGCTCGCCTGACCATTTCGCCGGCCACCGCAACCTTGCCGGCCCGAGCGTCCCAGGCCTTCACCGCGCAAGGAGCCGACGCCGCCCACCACTCCCTGGGTGACGAGACGGCCGCCGCCACCTTCTCCATCTCCCCCAACGGCACCTGCACCGGAGCCTCCTGCACCGCCACCGTGGCCGGGGACCACACCGTGACCGCCACCCTCTCCGGCAAGACGGCCACGGCCACCCTGCACGTCAACCCGGGCCCCCTCGACCACCTGTCGCTCTCTCCCGCCACCACTACCATCGCCCCGGGCGGGTCCCAGGCCTACACCTCCCAGGGCTTCGACCAGTTCGGCAACTCCTTGGGTGACGAGACGGCGAACACCACGTTCTCCATCGCCCCCGACGGGAGCTGCAACGGAGCCACCTGCAGCGCCACCGCGGCGGGCGACCACACCGTGACCGGCGCCATCAAGTACTCAGCCGTCTCGGCTGGGACCAATGCGACATGCGCCATCACTGCGGTGGGAGGGCTGAAGTGCTGGGGTGACAATGCTTTCGGGGAGCTCGGGAACCCGGGGGTCACAGACTCCTGCAATATCTTTACGTACGATATCTGCTCCTCTGTCCCGGTCGATGTGCCCGGGCTCACCGGCGCCGTGGCGTCGGTCTCTGCGAACACGTGGCACGCCTGTGCAGTCACGACGGGCGGCGGGGCGAAGTGTTGGGGCTGGAACCTCAACGGCTGGCTCGGGAACGGGACGCTCACGAACTCCTCCGTGCCCGTTGACGTCGCGGGGCTCACCATCGGCGTGGCCGCAATCTCGACGGGGTATGACCACACATGCGCCCTCACCAGCGGAGGCGGGGCGAAGTGCTGGGGGGCGAACAGCGAATATGAGGGCCCGGGGGGACTCGGCGATGGCACGAGTAACGACTCGCTTGTTCCCGTCGACGTCTCGGGCCTCTCGAGCGGCGTTGCATCCGTCTCGGCTGGCACCGGCTTTACTTGCGCCCTCACCACTGGGGGAGGGGTGAAGTGCTGGGGGGCAGAGGGCCGGGGCCAGCTCGGAAACGGGGTCAGCAACTGCTTCCCCTGCGGATCCCTAACCCCGGTCGACGTCTCGGGACTCACCAGCGGCGTGGCGGCGATCTCGGCGGGCGGCAACCACGCGTGCGCCCTCACAACCGGGGGCGGGGTGAAGTGCTGGGGCCAGAACTACTACGGAGAGCTCGGGGACGGCACCACCACCGATTCCAGCGTGCCGGTCGATGTGTCGAGTCTGACAAGCGGGGTCAAAGCGATCTCGGCAGGGCCGACCGACACCTGCGCCGTCATGACCGGTGGCGGAGTGAAGTGCTGGGGCCTCAACGACTACGGTGAGCTCGGGGATGGAACGACCACGGACTCCGACGTGCCCGTCGACGTGTCGGGACTCACCACCGCCCTGGTCGTCTCGGTGAGCAATTTCCACACCTGCGTAGTCACCACCGACGGCACGGTGGAGTGCTGGGGGAAACACGGGTTCGGGGAACTCGGCGACGGCACCACCGACAACTGCCCACCGCGCACGTGCCCCTCCGTCCCTGTCGACGCCATGGCCACCTCGGCGACGGCGACCCTCCACGTCCAGAACGTGAGTGCGGACCTCTCCATCGCGATGGCCAGGTCGCCCAACCCGGTGGTCGCTGACAGCCAGCTCACCTACACCCTCACCGTGGCCAACGCCGGAGGCTCCGGGGCCACCAACGTCGTGGTCACCGACCCTCTGCCCAGCCCGGTGATCTTCACCTCGGCGACCGCCAGCCAGGGTTCCTGCTCCGGCACGAGCACCGTGAGCTGTGCCCTGGGATCGGTGGCGAGCGGAGGATCGGCCACGGTGACCATCAAGGTCACCCCGATCCAATCGGGGACCCTGTCCAATACGGCCACCGTGGGGGCCACCGAGCCCGACCCGAACTCGGCCAACAACTCTGCGACCGCCTCCACCACGGTCAAGGCCCAGCCGAAGACCGTCTACGTCTCGGTGACCGACGCCGGGTTCTCGGCCGCCACCACCAAGCCCGTCCAGGGAGGCACCGTGCAGTGGAACGTCCTCGGCCCCTCCGCCAACGGGGCGGTGGACGGGACCGGGATGGGCCTGTTCGACTCCGGGAGTCTCTCCCCCGTCGCGTACTACCGGTTCACGTTCATCGGCGGCGGCCAGTACCGGGTGAACGACAAGCTGGGGCACCACCAGACCGTCGCCGTGCCGATCACGGTGAGCCCCAAGTCGGGCGGGACCACGACGAGCTTCACGGTCACCTGGTCCTCGGCCGCCGCCCCCGCCGGGTTCGCGTTCGACGTGCAGATCCAGCGGCCCGGCTCGACCTCGTTCGTGAACTGGATGACGAACCAGACCGCGGCAAGCGCGAGCTTCGTGCCGGATGCGGGGACCGGCACCTACAAGTTCCGGGCGCGGGTTCGGAATACGGGGAACAGCGCCGCTTCCAGCTACTCGACGGCGGTGGCGATCTCGGTCTCGTAGTGCCGTTTCTTCCCAATCCCCGGCCTCCGGTGTAGAAACCGGGGGACCATGGGAACCGACTCGCGGATCGGCACGGATCTGGCCGGCTACCGGATCGAATCCCTGCTGGGCCGGGGCGGGATGAGCCTGGTGTACCTGGCCGAGGACCGGCGGCTGAAGCGGCGGGTCGCGCTGAAGGTGATCGCCCCCGAACTGGCGCAGGACCAACTGTTCCGGCAGCGGTTCGTGCGGGAGTCGGAGCTGGCCGCCTCCCTCGACCACCCGAACATCGTCCCGATCTACGAGGCAGGCGAGGCGAATGGCGTCCTGTTCATCGCCATGCGTTACGTCGAGGGCATCGACCTCAAGGCGCTCGTCGAGCGGGACGGGCCCCTGGAGCCGGGTCGGGCGGTGGGGATCCTCCGGCAGGTGGCGGGTGCGCTCGACGCCGCGCACGCCCGGGGCCTGGTCCACCGCGACGTGAAGTCGTCGAACGTCCTGGTGGCCACCAGCGAGGGCGAGGAGGAGCACGCCTACCTCTCCGACTTCGGGCTGACCAAGCGGTCCGCGTCGGACACCGGGGCGCTCACCGGCACGGGCCAGTTCCTGGGAACGGTCGACTACGCGGCCCCCGAGCAGTTCCAGCGGGGGAAGCTCGACGGGCGCACGGACCAGTATTCCCTGGGCTGCGTGGCCTACGAGTGCCTGGTGGGCGAGGTGCCGTTCGCCCGCGAGCACGAAGTGGGCACGATGTACGCCCACCTGAACGACCCCCCGCCGCGCCCAAGCGAGCATCGGGCGGATCTGCCTCCAGCAGTTGACGCGGTCATGGCTCGGGCCCTGGCCAAGGACCCGGCGGACCGGTACGGCTCCTGCCGGGAGTTCGTCACCGAGTTGGCGGGGGCGCTCGAGACTTCGTCGGGACCGCGAACGGCGTCCGCAGCCGGCGACGTTCCGGCCGGCCGGCGACGCAGGTGGACGTCGCTGGTGATCGGGCTGGCGGCAGCCGCCGCGGTGGTCGCCGGGGTGCTCATCGCCACGCTCCACGGACACGGAGCGCCCGGGCCCGGGCCGGCGGCGTCGGGATCTCCGAGCCATTCGGCATCCCCCACAGTGCCCGCCTCCGTCGGCTCGCCGACCCCGCCGTTCGCCGTCCAACCCGGCTCGGTGCTGAAGATCGACCCGTCGTCGTCGCAGGTCGTGGCCCAGTACCCCCATGGCCTCGACTTCGTCCAGTTCGCGGACGGGAAGCTGTTCGTCTCCCAGCCGGACCAGACCATCGCGGTCATCGATCCGGCCACCGGCAAGCTGCGGGACAGCATCGCCGGGCTCCTCCGCCCGGAGATTCCCACGGCGTTCGATGGGGACCACACCCTGTGGGTGCCGACCTACCACTCGGTCACGCCGGTCAACACCCGGTCGCTGAGGCCCGGGCTGCCGGTGCCCCTTCCACAGGTGCTGTTCGACCAATGCCGGACCATCGTGGTGGGGACCTCGCTGTGGGTGACCCAGGGATGCAACATCCCTCGCGGGAACCCTGCGGAGCAGGACCCCGGGGTGCTCCTGCGCGTCGACACCAGGACGAAGAGGGTCGTGGAGCAGAAGGCGGTCGGCCAGGCGCCGCTGGCCATCGCGTCCGGCGACGGATTCCTGTGGGTGGCGAACTACGGCTCGGGGGGCGTGAGCCAGATCGACCTCTCCACGGGGAAGCAGACCCTCCTGGACATCGCGTCCAGCCCCAATGGGCTGGTGTTCGCCGACGGCGAACTCTGGATCACGAACTACGGGGACAGCACGGTCGTCGAATACGACCCGATCCTCCATCGGACCGTGAACGTCGCCCACCTCGACAGTTGGGCGGTGGAGCCCCAGGTGGGGTTCGGTCACATCTGGGTGATCCTCCCCACCTACGAGGAGGTCGACGAGATCGATCCCGGGACGGGCCAGGTGATCGAGCACATCTCCACGGGCAGCGCGAACCCGACGAGCATGGCTCTGGGTGCGGGAGCCGTGTGGGTGACCACCGAGGCACCCTAGCCGGAGAGAGACACGTGGCGGACCTCGCACCGGGAAGCGTGCTCGGCCGGTACCGGATCGAGCGGGTGCTGGGCCGGGGCGGCATGGGCGTCGTCTACCTGGCTCGGGATGCGGAGCTGGACCGGCAGGTGGCCCTGAAGGTCCTCGCGCCCGAGCTGGCCGGCGACGCCGCGTTCCGGGAGCGCTTCATCCGGGAGTCGCGGATCGCGGCGAGCCTGGAGGACCCGAACGTCGTCCCCATCCACGAGGCCGGCGAGCTGGACGGGTTCCTGTTCATCGCCATGCGCTACGTGCCCGGGACCGACTTCCGCTCCCTGATCGAACGGGAGGGGCCGCTGCCGGCGGAGCGCGCGGTGGCGATCGTGGCGCAGGTAGCCAGCGCGCTCGACGCGGCCCACCGGCGCGGGCTGGTGCACCGGGACGTGAAGCCCGGGAACGTGCTCGTGGCGGGACGCGACGGGTCCAGGGCGGAGCACGTCTACCTGACCGACTTCGGCCTGGTCCGGCGCATGGCGCAGGGCACGGCGCTCACCAAGACCGGGCAGTTCATGGGGTCGATCGACTACGTGGCCCCCGAGCAGATCCGGGGCGAGCCGGTGGACGGCCGTGCCGACGTCTACTCGCTGGGGTGCCTGCTGTACGAGTGCCTGACCGGGATGACCCCGTTCAAGAGCGACCGCGAGGTGACGGTCCTGTATGCCCACCTCGAGGAGGCGCCGCCGAGGGTCACGGATGCGCGGCCGGACCTTCCTCCGGCCATCGATCGCGTGGTGGCGAGGGCCATGGCCAAGCGGCCCGCCGATCGGTACGCGACGGCGAGCGAGCTGGCAGACGACGCCAGGAAGGCCCTTTCGGCCGGGGCTCCTGCGGCCCCGCCGTCGCGCCGTCGGCTGATGGTCGCCGCTGCCGCGGCGGCGGTCGTCGTCGTTGGCGTCGCAGCCACCATCTTCTCGCTCGGGCGGCATGCGGCCACCACGGTCCCCCCGCCCAAGCATGGGAGCTCCGCAAGCGCTCCTGGTAGCCCGGCGGCACCTGTGACGATCGCCAACGGCATCGTGGCGTTCGACCCGAAGACCGATCGAGTGACGAAGACGGTCGCGGGCACCTTCGGCAGGGGCGCGTTCGCACGCAATAACTTCCTGGAGGCCGGCGAGGCGGGGGTGTGGACCTCCGATGCGGACGCCAACCTGGTCCGCATCGATCCCGGGACGGGCGCCGAACAGACCGTTCCACTGAGCCACGTCCAGAACCCCGTCGACGGCATCACTGTCGGGGAGGGCTCCGGGTGGTCCTGCGGCCATCGGGCGGGGTCGGCTATCTGTTCCGCGTCGATCCGGCCACACTGACCGTCCTCCATCAGTACCCGTTCCAGTCCGCGGTGGGCGAGGAAACGGGATTCGGGGTCGGGTTTGGCTCTGCATGGATGTCCTTCGCGCAGGGAGTGGTCATCCGGATCGACCTGGCGACGAAGAGGGTTGTGCGCATGACCATGCCGTCGGACGCACTCTCCGTTGGCCCCGACGGCGTGTGGGTCGCAGACGGCCTCCACGACACCCTTCGCCGGATCGAGCCCACCGGCGAGGTGGGACCTCCGGCGACAGTACAGGGAGGCCTGGACGGGGTCACGGACGAGTCGGGTTCCCTGTGGGTCCTTCAGAAGTTCTCCGGCCAGGTCGTCCAGGTGGATCCCCGAACGCGCCGGGTCGTGGGCAACCCCATCCGGGTGGGGAGCGATCCCACGAGCATCTCGGGGGGCCTCGGCGCCGTGTGGGTCACCGACATGAGCGGCGACCTCTGGCGGATCGACCCCACCACGGCGACCTCGAAAGCCATCCACCTGGGGGGCGTGCTCGCCGCCGCAGCCCCCGACGACACGAACAAGGTGGTATGGGTACTGGTCGGAGGGACTTCGGGATGATCGACCTGGCGGCGGCCTACAGCGAGACCCACGAGCATCTGGTCGAGGTGCTCCGAGGGCTACCCGAGGACATGCTGGCCCGAACCGTGGAGGCAACTCCGGACTGGGACGTGCGAGACGCGATCGCGCACGTCACGGCGGAGGCCCACATCGCGGCCACCGGCGACGCCCAGCCCGACCTCAACCTACTGGAGTCGTTGCGTGATCAGGAACAGGCGGACCGACGCGACGCCTGGAACGCCCGTGAGGTCCAGTCCCGCCGGGGGCGTCCCCTGGACGCTGTGCTCGAGGAGTGGGCCGGGCTGGCCGGGCGCCTCGCGCCGATGCTCCGTGGCGAGGAACCCTTCCCGTACGAGCACCCCTTCCTGGGGGCCATCGTGGTCACGGACCTGGCCATGCACACCCAGGACGTCCGGACCACGGTCGGCGTGCCCGGGGACCGGGAGAGCGCCGGCGTCGGGGTGGCGCTCGCCGCGTTCAGCTACAGCCTGGACATGCGGCTTCGCGCCCTCGGCGTGCTCGGGCTTCGGGTGCGCTACGGGGAGAAGGTGCGCGTGCTGGGCGAGGAACCGGTCGGGGCCACGGTCACGGCCGACCGGTTCGACCTGGTCCGGGCGCTGGCGGGGCGCCGAAGCTCGGCCCAGATCCGGGCCATGCAGTGGGAGGGGGACCCCGAGCCGTACGTGCCGGTCATCCCGGCCTACGGCGAGCGGGACGACGACATCATCGAGTAGGCCTTCGTGGCCGGGGCCGCCTCAGCGCGGGAGATCGCCCAGGCCGCGAACGCGATCTCGGCCTGGCCGGCCCGGCGGCCTCAGTCGAGCTACCGCTCGATGCGGAACCTCACCCGTACGTGGGTGTGGTACTCCTTGATCTGGTCGCCTTCCACGGTGGCGCTGGTGTCCAGCACCTCCATGCCCTCGATCCCCCGCAGGGACTTGGTCGCTTCGGCCAGGGCCTGGGCGGCGGCGTCCCGCCAGGACTCGGTCGACACCCCCACCAGGTCGATCGTCTTGATCACCGCCACGGTGAGCCTCCTTGGTCGGTCGTTCCCGCGATTCTAGAGGACGGCGAACCGGCCGTGAAACGAGGCCGGGCTCAGCCCCCCGTCGCGTGACCCGCGAGCACGATCTGCCGGGCGGCCGGGTCCGGATTGAACCCCGCGACGCACGGCCACTGGCTGCTGAGCTGGTGGTCGATGGTCACCGTCCAGTCCGAGAATCCCGCCGCGTCGACCGCGTCCTGGACCCGCCGGAGCAGGTCTGCCTGCGGGCCGCAGCTGTCCCGGTCGATCGTGCCCTGGACGGCGTCGGCGAGCTCCGGCCGGATGGCGGCCTCCAGCGTGGCGATCCCGTTGACCGGATCGAGGTCCGGCCGGCCGCACGGCGCGTCGTCGCTGAACCGGCCGGCCCGAACGGTCCAGCTCGTGTAGCCGTGGTCGTCCAGAATCCGGCGCGCCGTCTGCATACCTGCCGCCCGGCCGATGCATTCCGACTCCGGGAACGAGGCGAACATTTCCTGTTCCAGAGCCGCGTATCGAGCAACCGCCTCGCCATAGTCCGGCGGGAGCGGCTGGAGCCCGAGACGCCCGCACAGGCCGGCGTCCTCACTGGGGAACACGTCCACGCCGCCGGCCTGGCCCACGCACGCGATCCACACCGCGGGCGCCGGACCCGGGGCCGGGGAGGTGATGCCGCCGGAGGTCCAGGCGTGCTCGCACTGAGCCGCGAGGCTCTGGCCGGCCGCCGAGGGAAACCCGGCCGCGGCGGAACCGAGGTCGGGGGCCGCGAAGCACGTGACCTCGTCCGCGACCTGATCCGCCGTCCGCAGTGCCCCCGAGGCGACGGCGACCGCCGTCCCGAGCAGCGCAGCCGGGACCAGGACCAGGGCGACGCGCCAGGAGCGGCGGCGTCGCTTGATCGGGCCGCCGCCGGAGGCGCCCGTGCCCGCCGCGTGCTCGACCAGCGCTCGGCGATGCGCGGCCAGCCGCCCCGAGGGGAGGTCGCGCTCCTGTTGCGGCGCCAGCAGGGCCAATTCGTCGTGCATGTCAGGCCTCCTTCCGTTCCGTGAGTGCGCGAGGCAGCTCGGGAGGATCCTCCGAACCGGTGTCCGGCGAGAGCGAGCGGCGAAGCCGTTCCCGGGCCCGCGACAGCCGGGACCGGACCGTCCCCACCGGGACACCCAATGCCACGGACGTCTCCTGGTAGGACAACCCCTGCCAGACGCACAGGCTGAAGATGTCCTGGTCGTCCTCGGACAGCGCGCGAAGGCGCTCCAGTACCTCGGCCATGCGCCGCTCGGCGTCCAGCCGGCCGGCCACGTCGTCGGCCGGATCCGCCGACGACGCCGACGCCGACGCCGACGCCGCATCCGCCGCGCCCGGTTCGACCCCGGAGACCCGTTCGACCAGCGAGCGGTCCCGGTCCGCGCGCCGGCGCAGGTTCCGGACCAGGTTGGCCGCGATCCCGTACAGCCACGGCAGCACGCTGGCGCCGTCGAACCGGACCTCGGACCGCCGCCGCCATGCGTGCATGAACGTGGTGGACATGACGTCCTCGGCCAGGGCCCAGTCCGCCGTCCGGCGGAAGCAGTAGTTGTAGATGGCCCTGGCGTGGCGTTCGAACAGGCCCCCGAACGCCTCCGGCTCACCGCCCACCGCGCGGCGCCACAGCTCGATGTCCGTGGATCCGCCCACCGGGTCGCGCGCGTTCGTCATCGACCGGTACATGTCGGGAACGGCGCCCGAGTTCCCGGTCAGGCCACGGAATCGGGGCTGGCGAGCGGGAGCCCGAG
Source organism: Actinomycetota bacterium (assembly GCA_030774015.1). NCBI lineage: Bacteria > Bacillati > Actinomycetota > Actinomycetota bacterium. Next base: position 10,580 of record JALYLZ010000053.1, read on the forward strand.
CCTCAGGCCCCGGAGGCCTCCCGGTAGACGTCGATCATCCGGCGGTAGTTCGCCGCGATCTTCGCGGCGGCGTCCTCCCGAGGGGATTGCCCGTCCACGAACGCCTTCAGCGGGTCCCACCAGATGGTCCGCCCGATGGCGAACCCGATGTAGCCGGGAACCCCGGCGCCCTGCCGGAGCCAGTGGATGACGGCGTCGTCGCTCGCGCCCCGGCCCAGCACCACGCACGCCACCCCGTCGCGGCCCCCGGCCCGGGTCTGCTCGGCGATCATCTGGCAGTCCTCGCGCCGGTCGAGGCCCTCGATCTTCCAGATGTCGGGCTCCACGCCGTCGTCCTGGAGCGCGGCGATGGCCTGGCGCATCAGCCCGGGCCGGAGCTCCTTGTCGAAGCGGTCCGCGTCGCCCCCCACCTGGTCCAGCTGCGACTGCTCCGCCGGCACCAGAAGCTCGAAGAGGAACTTCCGGTCGCGCTCGTGCAGCCAGTCGGACAGCCGGCGCAGCCGCTCGGTCTGGCGCCCGTTCATCTCCTGGTCGCCCTCGACGTTGTAGCGGACCAGGACCTTCGTGAACACCGGGTCGAACTCCTCGATGTGCGCCCCGAAGTCGTCCCCGTAGTCGAAGTCGAACTCGTCCTGCCCGCTCTTCTCGACGGGCATGGCGAAGATGAAGCCTTCCTTCTTGGCCGTGCGCGCGATGTCGGCGCCGAACTGCTCGTCGACGAGGAGCCCGCACGACTCCTTGGGCGCTCCCTCCTCCACCGCCCGTCGGAATCCCTCGAAGATCACCGTCTTCGCGTCCGCGATCCGCTCGGTCTCCTCCGCGTTGGGCTGTCCGGAGAGGCCGAAGAACTTCTTCACGAACGAGCCGCGGTGGTCGAACGCCAGGACGTACAGGGACCGGTCGTAGCCCAGGGCCATGGGACTCCCTCCTCCAGGTCGATCCGTTGGATGAGCCGTGAGACCCCATTCTTCCAAGTTTGGGGCGGCGCCGATACCCTACGAACGTCCCCCCGCGGTTAGGTCATCTCGAAGGGGTTCCGTGGCTCCAGCAGCTCCACCTGGACCGGCGAGGACTCCCGCCGGAACGTCTCGGCGTCGGCCGGCGTGCCCACCACGAACCCGTAATGCATGGGCACCGCGAGCTGCGGCGAGATCGCTTTGGCCGCCTCAGCAGCTTCCGGGGCCGTCATGGTGTAGGTCCCGCCGATGGGCAGGAACGCCACGTCCGCCTTGACCTGGGCGAGCTCCGGCGTGTGGTCGGTGTCGCCAGCGTGGAAGTACGAGTTCCCGCCCAGCTCCAGGATGTAGCCGACCCAGTTGTTGGCCCGCGGATGGTTCTCCAGGCGGTCCTCCACCACGTTGTACGCCGGGATGGCGTGGCCTTTGATCCCCTCCACCTCGAAGGAGTCGCCCGGCGCGACGGCGGTGACGTCGCCGGAGAGCTCCAGGGCGATGTCGCGGGGGGCCACGACCTTGGTCCCGCCCCGGCGGACCTTCTCGAAGTCCTCAGGGTTGTAGTGGTCGAAGTGCGCGTGCGTGATGAAGATGACGTCGGCGGGCGGGTCGCCCGTCACGCCCCACGGGTCGATGTAGACGTTTTGGCCGTCGCCCTTCCACAGGTAGGCCGACTGCCGGTACCAGGTGAACCGCTCCAGCATGGTCGTGCTCCTTTCTCCGTGGGCGCTCGTCCTCCTTAGTAGTCTGGCCCACCGCCATGGAACCTCGCGAACTGGAAAGCCTGGGCATCCCCCGAAGCGGCCTGCGCGGCGGGCTCTCCCTGCTCTCCCGCAACGCCGACTTCCGCAACCTGTACACCGCCCAGCTGATCTCGTTCGCGGGGGACTGGTTCCTGCTGGTCGCCCTGTACGGCCTGATCCTGGACGTGACCGGGTCGCCCGTGATGGCGTCGCTGGTGCTGATCGCGCAGCTCGTGCCCAGCTTCCTGGTGTCCCCCATCGCCGGCGCGCTGGTCGACCGGATGAACCGCCAGGTCCTCATGATCGGCGCCGACGCCACCCGCGCCGTGCTGTGCCTGGGGTTCCTGTTCGTTCGGCACCCCGGCGACATCTGGATCGTGTACGTGCTCCAGGTCCTGCTGGCGGTGTTCGGGGCCGTGTTCGAGCCGGCGTCCTCGGCCGCCGTCCCCAACCTGGTGGACCCCGCCGACCTGGCCATGGCCAACACGCTGGTCGGCTCGGCGTGGGGGACCATGCTGGCGGTGGGAGCCGCCCTGGGAGGGCTGGTGGCGGCGACCCTCGGACGGCACGCCGCCTTCATCGGTGACGCGGTGTCGTTCGCGTTCTCCGCGGCCCTGCTCATCCAGATCCGGCGGGCGTTCAACGAGACCAGGGCCGAGGAGCAACCGGGAATCGTCGCCGCGACCGTCGAGACGGTTCACTACGCGCGCCGGGACCACCGCGTGCTCGCGCTCCTCGCCGTGAAGGGCGGGTTCGGGCTGGCCGGCGGCGTGCTCGTGCTGCTGCCGGTGTTCGCGAAGAAGGTCTATCACCAGGGCGACGCCGGGATCGGGGTGCTGTACGGCTTTCGCGGGCTGGGGGCGCTGATCGGCCCGTTCATCGGCCGGCGGATCGCCGGGAACACTCTGCGCGGCCTGTTCATCGCCATCGGCATCGCGCTGGCGAGCTTCGGCGTGTTCTACGGGGTCTTTCCGCTGATGCCCACGCTCCTGGCGGCCGGGCCACTGTCCGCGGCCGCGCACCTGGGCGGCGGGGCGCAGTGGACGCTCTCCACGTACGGACTCCAGACCCTCGTGCCCGACCGGATCCGGGGACGGGTCTTCGCCTTCGACTTCGCCCTGGTCACCCTCACCATCACGCTGTCGAACCTGGCCGCGGGGTGGGCTGCCGAGGCCTTTGGCCCCCGGGTCGCCATGGCCGCGCTGGCGGGCGTGGCACTGGTGTACTCGGCGGTGTGGTGGCTCGCCACCCGTCGCCTTCGCGCGGAACTCCGCTAGGAGTTTCTCGGTCTCCGGGTACACGTTCGAAGCACGATCCGGCCCTGGGGAAGGGTGGACCCGGTGTGAGCGTGGAGACCCGGCGCGATTTCGCGCGGCTGTACGAACAGGAGGGCCGGCGGGTGTGGCGGGCCGTCTATGCCTTCGCCGGCGACCGAGAGGTGGCGAGCGACGCGGTGGCCGAGGCCTTCGCCCAGTGCATCAGGCGTGGCGAGGCCGTGCGCGATCCCAGGGCCTGGGTGTGGCGGACGGCCTTCCGGATCGCTGCCGGAGAGCTGAAGGAGCGACGCCGCCGGACGACATTCACCAAGGAGCCGACGTACGAGATGGACGAGCCTCCAGGGCCGCTGCTGGCCGCCCTCGCGGCGCTGCCCGGGAACCAGCGGGCCGCCCTCGTGCTCCGCTACTACGCCGGACACGACACGGCCGCCATCGCGGACGCGCTGGGGTGCAGCCGGGCCACGGTGCGGGTCCACCTCAGCCGGGGGAAACGAAGCCTCCGCGGGATGCTGGAGGGACAGACATGATCGACCTCGAACGCGAGCTTGCCTCGCTCGACCTGCTGGAGGCGCCGGACCTGTCGGTGGAGATCGATCGCCGGGCCGGGCGACCGGACCTGGACGTTCCCGGGGAGCGCGATCGGCGGCGAGCTCCGCTCCGGCCGGGGCCATTGGTGGCGGCGGCCCTTGCCCTCGCAGCGGGCGTGGCTGCGGCGGTCCTCCTGATGCTCGCCTTCCGCCCGCCACCGTCGGGGTCTCCGGCCACCACCCGGCCGACCCCATCGAGCATCGCCACGACAGCGCAGGACCCCTGGGAGTCGCTCCCGGCCGGATGGACCAGGGTCGCCAACCTCCCGGGCCACCGGACCGGTGCCGTCACGGTGTGGACCGGCCGCCAGCTCGTGTACTGGGGCGGGGTCACCGACGCCGGGACCGGTCCGCCCGACGGCTTCGCCTACGACCCGGTGGCCGGCACATGGCACCCGCTTCCCGAATCGCCGCTCTCGGCACGGGAGGAGGCATGGCCCTTCTGGACCGGCACCGACGTCCTGATCTGGGGCGGCCGGTCGTCCGGAGGGTTGCCCCTCATGGATGGAGCCGCGTTCGACCCGTCCACGGACACCTGGCGGACGATCCCGAAGCCTCCGCTCAATCCAAGGTTCCCTGCCGCGGTGGTGTGGACCGGCAGGGAGCTCATCGTGTGGGGAGGGGGGCCCGATCGAGCACAGACGTATCGGGACGGGGCCGCGTTCGATCCGGAGTCAAACAGCTGGCGAACGATCGCGCCCGGTCCTCTCCTCCTGAACCTGGCCACGTCGGTGTGGACGGGAAGGGAGGTGATCGCGTTCGGCGCCGACCTCGACGGCGGCAACCAGGCCAATACCGACTTCGCTCGAGGAGCCGCGTACGATCCGGCCACCGACTCCTGGCGGGTGATCGCACCCTCGGACCTGTCGCCGCAGGCATCCGCCGTGGCCTGGACCGGCCGCGAGATGGTGGCCTGGGACTACGAACTGCACGCGGCCGCCTACGATGCCGAGACGGACCAGTGGCGCGATCTGCCCCCCATTCCCCTCGACTTCAGCGAGTGCTACCCGAGCACCGCCTTCGCCGCCAGCACAGTCCTGGCCTGGTATTGCGGCGGAGCCGCCGTCCTCGACGTAGGCACCGGCACCTGGACGGAGGCGACGCCCTCGATCGCCTCCGCCTTCCGGCCGGGGCTCCCGGTGGCGGCCGGTAGTGCGATCGCCATCGCGACGGAGCAGGGGGTCAACAGAGGTCCCAGCGACGCCGGGCAGGGCCTGTGGATTTACAGGCCCGCCACTGGCTGAGGGCCACTCGACCGGCACCGCGACCCCTCAAGGCAAGCGGGCGTGCGTCCGAAATCGCATGTATGACGCCGACTCGAAACGGGGGATCGTTGATCCGTCGAGGCGCAGCGGTGCTGGCCACGGTCGGGCTGGTCCTGTCGTTCGCGTTGCCGGCCCGGGCCGCCGGACACGGCGTGTCGCCTCGCCGGGCCTCGCCCGTGTGGGAGCAGCTGCCTGCCGGCGGGTCGGGATTCCTGGTGTGGTCCCAGAACTCGCCCGGCCGTCCCGACCACTTCGACCTCTACGCGCGCCCGAAGCACGGCCCCGCCTTCCGCGTGAACCCGCCCCGGTCTCAGGCCTACGCGGGCGGCATTCGCGGATCCTTCCTGGTGTACCAGCTCATCAAGGGCAGGCACTCGGACCTGCGCTTGTACGACCTGGCCACCCGCCACGGCTGGAACCCGCCCGCGGGCGTGAACACCTCGCACGAGGAGTCCGCCCCATCGATGTTCGGCTCGTGGCTGCTGTTCACCCGGAAGCTGACGGAGACCTGGCCCGTATACAAGGTCCTGCTGTTCAACCTGACCACCCACCGCACCCTGCGGCTGGCGGTCGTGCGCGGGCCGCACGTATACGCGGCCGCGGGGCAGGTGAACGGCGACTTCGCCACGTGGCAGGAGTGCACCGACCACATGAAGTGCCAGGTGTTCCGGTACCAGATCTCGACCGACCGAATCCTCCGCGTCCCGAACCCGAACGCCTACCAGTACGCGCCGTCGGTCGCCGCCGACGGGACCGTGTTCTTCGCGCGAAGCGGATCGGCCTGCGGGGCCGACGTCCGGCTCCTCCGGTACCGCGGCATCGGGTCACCCCACCGGGTCACGGAACTCCCCGGGGGCATCGACGTGGGCGACACCTACGTGGTTCGGGACGGCTACGGCGGGGAGCACCTGCTGTACGACCACACCAGCTGCGATCCGTTCACCGCCGACATCTACCGGATCGCGCTGGGCTGACCTGCCCGTATGGGCGCCCTCCGCCGTCAGCCCGAGAAGCCACCTCCACCCGGCGGCGACGACCCGGGCGCGGGCGGCGTCGGAGCGGGCGCGGGCTCCCCCGCACCGCGCACGGGGCTGGTCCCGAACGTCACGGCCGGACCCTGGTCGGCGAAGCTGACCTGCGGCACGCCGGCGTCCCGGATGGCGTCGGGGATCTCGAAGAACTCCTCTTCTTTGAAGTTGAACATCCGGGCGATGAGCATCGACGGGAACTGCTGGATCCGCCGGTTGTAGTCCTGCACGTTGTTGTTGTAGAAGCGCCGCGAGGTCTGGATGCGGTCCTCGGTGTTGGACAGCTCCGCCTGGAGCTGCTGGAAGTTCTCCGTCGCCCGCAGCTGCGGGTAGTTCTCGGCCACCGCGAACAGCCGTCCCAGGGCCTGCACGAACGGCCCTTCCGCCTGGGCCTGCGCGGCCGGCGAGCCGGTGGCCTGCATGGCCGTCGCGCGCGTCCGCGCGACCTCCTCGAACACCTCGCGCTCGTGGGCGGCGTACCCCTTGACCGACTCGACCAGGTTGGGGATCAGGTCGTACCGCCGGCGGAGCTCGGTGTCGATGTTCGCCCACGCGTTGCGGATGAGGTTCCGCTGCGAGACGAAGCGGTTGTAGGAGAGGATCGCTGCCAAGAGCAGCAGGACGACGATCCCGAGGATCACCCACACAACGATCATTGGTCCCCCCTGTGCGTCGAGTTCAGGAGGTCACACTACCCGACGCGCCCGAGCCGTACAGCCCGTAGACGACCCGGGGGATGTGCTCCCGGAACTCCTTCATGGTCCCGAGCAGCGGCGTCAGCTCCACCGGCCGAAGTCGCTTGTGGTAGCAGAGGAGGTGCGGCCCCGACAGCTCGTAGGCCCACCCGTTCTGGGTGGCCAGCATCCACTGCATCATGCGGGCGTCGATGAGGTCGGTGGCGAACTTGCGGTCCTTCGACTTGATCTGGAACTTCCGGTTGAAGTCCTCGGACTCGAAGTTGATGTCCTCGAACCCCAGGTGGTCGGCCAGCCGGGTGAACAGGTTCTCCCTGGTCACGCTGAGGTGCGGGCTGGCGAACGGAAGCACGGACACCACGCACGAGAACCGGTAGTAGTTCTTGGTCCGGTTGCCCTTGGAGTCGGTCGACTCCTCGTAGTACCAGTAGTCGAACTCCTGGAGCGGGATGTCCTGCCACGTCCCCGACAGGACGTTCTCGGTTCCCCGCCCGTCTCCCAACCGGAACAGCCCGAACGGCAGCCGCAGCAGGTTGAAGGAGTCCTGCGGGGAGTACTCCAGCCCGAGCTGCGTGGCCATGCGGGCCAGCTCCTCGCGCCGCTTCTTCTTCGCGTACCAGCCGAAGTAGATGCCCGCCGCGATGACGGCCAGGATCACGATGACGATCAGGGCAGGTCCCATGGAGGGGAGTATCGGGGATCGCCCGGTCGAGGGGAAGGCCGGTCAGCCCGCCGAGGAGGCGCGCACGATGGGCACGACCTCGCGGGCCAGCCGTTCCTGCTGTTCCGCTGTGTCGCCCACCGGCCACAGGTTGAACGCCGTGAAGCCGATGCGAGCGAACCCGGCAAGCGCCTCGGCGACCCGGTCGGGTCCACCCGACACCATTCGCCCGGGCCGCGGGGTGGCCTGCTCGTCCACTCTCACGCCGACGTTGTAGGCGTAGGTGAGCGCGGTGGGGTCGCGCCCCGCCGCTTCCGCGGCGCGCCGGATCCGTTCCATCTTCTGAGGGACCACGTCCGGCGGCGCGAACGGGTAGGAGGGGATCCAGCCGTCGGCGGCCCGGCCCGTCAGCTCCAGGGCCCGGTTGCCGTAGGTGCCGAGCCAGATGAGGATGGGCCGGTCCGGCTTCGGTTCCAGCTCCGCGCCCTCGGTCCGGAAGTGCTTGCCCTGGAACGTGGACGACGGCGTGGTCCACATGCCTCGGAGGATCTCGATGGCCTCGGCCAGGGCCTCGATCTTCTCCCCCGGCGAGCGCAGCGGAAGGCCGTAGCCCAGGAATTCCTCGTCCGAGCCGCCCGCCCCCAGCCCGAGCGTGAGCCGGCCTCCGGATAGCAGGTCGAGCGAGGCCGCCATCTTCGCCATCACCGAGGGCGCCCGGTACGGAAGGCCGAGGACGTCCGTGACCAGGCCGACGCGAGCGGTCGATGCCGCGATCCAGGTGAGCAGCGTCCACGTCTCGTGGGTGGGTCGGGTGCCGTGCAGGTGGTCCGTGACGCTCACGAAGTCGAACCCGAGGTCCTCGGCCCGCCGCGCCTCGGCGACCGGGTCCGCGTCCGGCGCCGCCGACTGGTTGATGCTGACGCCGAAAAGCAGGCCGCCCAACGACACTACAGCCCCGCGGCCTGCGGGATCACGTCGCGCCCCACGATCTCGATGGGCGTGATGTGGTGCACGCCTCGCAGCGCGCCGATCGCGGTCTGTGCGCCCGCTTCCGCCAGCGCGCCCAGCTGGTCCACGACCCGCGAGGCTCGCTCGCCGTCTTCCCCGACGTCCACGGTGAAATAGACGGTCTTCTCGATCTGGTCGTAGTCGCGACCCTCGGCCTCGCAGTGCCGCCGGAGGACATCGAACTTGTGTCGGGCCGTGTCGGGGTCGCCGAAGACGTTGCAGGCGTCCGCATACCTGGCCACCAGCCGAAGGGTTCGTCTCTCGCCGCTTCCCCCGATCATGACCGGCGGGTGGGGCTTCGAGACCGGCTGCGGCGAGCACAGCGTCTCGTCGAGATGGTAGTACCGCCCCCGGAACGGGCCGTCGTCCTCGCTCCACATCTGGAGGCAGATCTGGATGGCCTCCTCCATCCGGCCGAGCCGCTCACCCGCGGGCGGGAACGGCACGCCCAGGGCGCGGTGCTCGCGCTCGAACCACGCCGCCCCGATCCCCAGCCAGGCCCGCCCGCCGGACAACACGTCGAGCGTCGTCACCGTCTTCGCCAGGACTCCGGGGTGCCGGTACGTCACGCCGGTCACCAGCGTGCCCAGCCTGGCCCGCGAGGTGTGCCCGGCGATGAAGCTCAGGGCGCTGTACCCCTCCAGCATGGGTTCCTCGACCGGGCCCACCCCACCGATCTGGAAGAAGTGGTCCATGACCCAGATCGAGTCGTAGCCCGCGTCGTCGGCGGCCCGGGCGATCCGCACCAGCGTTGGGCCGATCTGCTCGGGGCCGCCGGGCCACGTGAACGAGGGAATCTGGAGGCCGAGCCTCACACCCTCACCCTACGCGCTGGACTACGCGCCGGTGATCGGGCCGGCCGAGCGGACCTTCTGCACGTGGGTGAGGGCCTCCTCGAGGTCCTTCAGCCACTCGCCCTGCTTCTCCGCGACGAGCTTGACGCACCAGGCCAGGGCGTGGCTGCGACTGCGGGCAACGCCGGCGTCCACCAGCGTGTCCAGCACCTTCCGCTCGGGCATGCGCAGCCTGGTCATCATCGGGACTGACACCGTGGTGAACAGCTCTCGCTCGCCGCCGCACACCGCACCCCACGAGACCTTCCGGCCGAAACGGTGCTCCGCCTCCCGGGCGATCCGCATCCGCGCCTCGCGAGTGTCCTCCCGGAACTGCTTGATCCGCCCGGCGCGGGCAGCCGCCCTGGTGGCGTCGGTCGCGTCGGCGCCCGCATCCACGTCCGGGAGCGTCCCCACCACCAGGATCTCCTCGCGGTCGACCGTTACCTCGGGCGCGCCCTCGAACCAGCCGTCCGGAATCCGTCCCGCGAACCAGCCCTGAAGCTTCTCTTCCCTCTCACCCATCCTTCGCCTCCTCTCTTGTGCGCTTACATGATTACAGAGCAACGCGACGCTAGCACAACCTCACAACCTTCGTGGAAGCCCGGGGTGGAGCGTGGAGCGGGGACATGCCGTAGCCTCGCGGTAGCGTCCCGCGCCGTGGGAGGTGAGGTGCGATGGCGATCGAGCAGACGACCGGCCTCACGTACGACGACCTTGGGAAGTTCCCGGAGGACAACCTCCGGCGCGAGCTCATCGATGGGGAGCTCGTCGTGACCGCGGCACCGTCGACCCGGCACCAGCGCGCGGTCGCGTTCCTGGTTCTAGAGCTGGGTCTGTACGCCCGCGGACACGGCGGCGAGGTCTTCCCGGCGCCCACCGATGTCTACTTCTCGGACACCAACGTGGTCGAGCCCGACGTGCTCTTCGTGCGCGGCGACCACGCCGAGCGGGTCGAGAAGAAGTTCGTCCGCTCCGCCCCAGACTTGGTGGTCGAGGTGTCCTCTCCTTCCACCCGGCGGCTCGAGCTGGTCCGCAAGCGCGAGCTGTACGAGCGCTTCGGCGTCCCCGAGTACTGGTATGTCGACCTCGACGCCGACCGGATCGAGGTGTACCGGCTCCACGAGGGCCGTTACGTCACACCGGCCCTGCTGGGCCGAGGGGAGCGCCTGGGCTCAGCACTCCTGCCGGGGTTCGAAGTCGGCGTCGGCGAGGCTCTCGGGCCGCCCGAGGAAGACCTGGTCGACGGCTGACCGGATCGTGGACGCAGACCCCTGTTCGTCCTCGGGACGGAAGCCCGGCCGCAGGGGATAGAGCGAGGCCGTCACGCGAGGCGCCGCGCGCACCAGCGCGCTTGCCATCGTGCAGGAGCCGGATGACCGACGTCGGCGGCAGCTGCCTCGACACCAGGAGCAGCCGGTTCTCGGACAGCGCCAGCGTCGTCGGCTTGGGCAGCGCGAGCAGGGCGTCCATCACCCTCGGGTCGAGGAACGCCACCGCGAACTGGGGATCCTCACACCGGACATGGAACCTTCGCCTGAACCGCTCTGACTCGAGCGGCACTGGCATGCCCGCGATGTCCGCCACGCGGTCTCGGAGCCGCTTCGGCTTGACCACGAGCTTCGGGCACGACGCGGGGACGCCGCCGACCGGAGAATCGCCGAGTCAGTCCGATCCAAGCGGCCAGGCCGGGCGGCGGCGCCTCGAACGCCACCTGCGCCGCCCCGTCCCGGTCCGCTCCCTCCCGGTACCAGTAGTCGAACGCCCGGACGTCCGCACCCTCGAACTGGCCGTAGACGACGTTCTCGATGCCCCGGGTCCGGCCCATCCCGAACAGCCGGAACGGCTCCCAGCGCTCGTCGAACACGTCGGTGGCCGCGTATCCCAGTCCGAAGGCATCGGCCAGCCGCAGCAGCGCCGCCTGGCGGCGAGCCCGGCTTCGAGCTCGAACCGCCGCCAACACCACCGCGCCCACGGCAAGGACAACCCAGAACAGGAGCGTCACGCTCCAGGAGATCGGCCCCGGGCCGGCCTGGCTTGAAACGAGCTACGGCAACACCGTCGTGGGGTCCCCGACGCGGAACTCGAGGCCCTCGGGGCCGCGGTCGATGTCGAGGTGATCGCCGTCGCGGATCTCGCCCGACAGCAGCTTCATGGCCAGGGCGTCCTGGACCTCGCGCTGGATCAGCCGCTTCAGGGGCCGCGCCCCGTACGTCGGGTCGAACCCCCGGTCGGCCAGGTAGTCGCGGGCCGCGGCCGTCAGCGTCACCGTCAGCTTCCGCGCCGCCAGGCGTTCCTGGAGCAGCCGCAGTTGGATGTCCACGATCTGGGCGATCTCGTCCCGGCCGAGCGGCGAGAACACGATGATCTCGTCCACCCGGTTCAGGAACTCCGGCCGGAACGTGGCCCGGACCTCCGCCATCACCTTCTCCCGCCGCTCCTCGGCGCTCGCCGTGAGGTCGGTGTAGACGTACGAGCCCAGGTTCGAGGTCATGATCACGACGGTGTTGCGGAAGTCGACGGTTCTTCCCTGCCCGTCGGTCAGTCGGCCGTCGTCCAGCAGTTGCAGCAGCACGTTGAACGCGTCCTGGTGCGCCTTCTCGATCTCGTCCAGCAGCAGCACCGAATAGGGGCGGCGGCGGACGGCCTCCGTGAGCTGGCCGCCCTCCTCGTAGCCGACGTAGCCGGGCGGCGCGCCGATGAGACGCGAGACGGTGTGCCGTTCCTGGTACTCGCTCATGTCGATGCGGACGATGGCCCGCTCGTCGTCGAACAGGAACTCCGCCAGGGCCCGGGCCAGCTCGGTCTTGCCCACGCCGGTCGGCCCCAGGAACAGGAACGATCCGATCGGCTTGTTGGGGTCCGACAGCCCGGCGCGGGACCGCCGGATGGCGTTCGCCACCGCCTCGACGGCCTCGTGCTGGTCGACCACCCGCTCGTGCAGTGCGTCCTCCATCCGCACGAGCTTGGCGACCTCGCCCTCCATGAGGCGGGACACGGGAATGCCGGTCCACTTCGACACGACCTCCGCGACATCCTCCTCGTCGACCTCCTCCTTCAGCATCTTCTGCTCGGACTGGAGCTCGGCCAGCGCGTCGTTCTCGGCGTCGAGCTGCTTCTGGAGCTCGACGATGCGGCCGTATCGGAGCTCAGCGGCTCGTTCGAGGTCGCCGTCGCGCTCGGCCCGGTCGGCCTCGCCGCGCGCGGACTCGATCTGGGACTTCAGCGAGCGGATCCGGTCGATGTGCTCCTTCTCACGCTGCCAGTGCGCCTTCATCGCGCCGCTTCGCTCCCGGAGGTCGCCCAGCTCGCGCTCCAGCTTCTCCAGGCGCTCCTTCGAGGCCTGGTCGGTCTCCTTGCGCAGCGCGGCCCGTTCGATCTCGAGCTGCTTGATGCGCCGCTCCACCTCGTCGATCTCGATCGGCATGGAGTCGATCTCGATGCGAAGCCGCGACGCGGCCTCGTCCACCAGGTCGATGGCCTTATCCGGCAGGAACCGCCCGGAGACGTAGCGGTGCGAGAGCAGCGCCGCGGCCACCAGCGCGGAGTCCTGGATCCGGACGCCGTGGTGCACCTCGTAGCGCTCCTTCAGCCCGCGGAGGATGGCGATGGTGTCCTCCACCGTCGGCTCGTTCACCAGCACGGGCTGGAACCGGCGCTCAAGGGCAGGGTCCTTCTCCACGTGCTTGCGGTACTCGTCGAGGGTCGTGGCGCCGATGGCCCGGAGCTCGCCGCGGGCCAGCATCGGCTTCAGCATGTTGCCGGCGTCGACGGAGCCCTCGGCCGCGCCGGCGCCGACCACGGTGTGCAGCTCGTCGATGAACGTGATGATCTCGCCCTGCGAGTCGGCGATCTCGCGGAGCACGGCCTTGAAGCGCTCCTCGAACTCGCCGCGGTACTTCGAGCCGGCCACCAGGGCCCCGATGTCGAGGGCCACCACGCGCTTGCCCTTCAGCCCTTCCGGCACGTCGCCGGAAACGATCCGCTGGGCCAGCCCCTCCACGATGGCGGTCTTGCCCACACCGGGCTCGCCGATCAGCACCGGGTTGTTCTTGGTCCGGCGCGACAACACCTGGATGACCCGGCGGATCTCGTCGTCCCGCCCGATCACCGGGTCGAGCTTGCCGGAGCGGGCCAGCTCGGTGAGGTCACGCCCGTACCGCTCCAGGGCCTGGTACTTCTCCTCCGGGTTGGGGTCGGTGACCCGCTGGCGTCCCCGGACCTGGGCCAGCGCCGACAGCACGCCCTCCCGGGTCAGGCCCGCCTCCTTCAACAGCCGGGCCACGTTGGACGCCCCCTCCAGCATAGCCAGCAGGAGGTGCTCGGTGGAGACGTACTCGTCGCCGAGGGCGGCCATCTCCTGGAACGCGCGCTCCAGGATGTGTCGGGTCGCGGCCGACAGGTAGATGTCCGGCCCGGCGCCGCCTCCCGCGCTGCTCTGCGCGTACACCTTCGGCATCCGGTCCAGCGCCTCGTCCACCCGGTCCCGGAGCGTGCGCGGCGACGTCCCCATGCTGTGCAGCAGCGGGAAGATCACGCCCTCCGGGTCGGACAGCAGCGCGAACAGGACGTGCTCGGGCTCGATGCCCTGCTGGTTGCGGGCGGAGGCCTGTTCGCGCGCGGCCTCTAGCGCCGCCTGTGTCTTCAGTGTCAGCTTCGAAAGGTCCATGTGGTGTGTGCGTTCTCCCAGTCGTCTCTCGTCATCGCGTACATGCAGTGGTCCCTGCGCTCCTCCGCCGTCGGCATGAAGGAACGCAGCACGCCTTCCATCACGAACCCCAGCCGCTCGTTCACCGTCCGCATGGGAACGTTCTCGACGTCGGTGGGGGTCTCCACCCGCTCGGCGCCCTCGTGCTCGAACAGGTACGAGGTCAGGAGCGCGACGGCCTCGCGGCCCACCCCCCGGCCCCGGCGCTCCGGCTCGAGCGTGATCCCGATCATGAACACACCAGGCGGGAAGCATCGCGGCGAGTTGTGCGCCTGGATCATCCCGGCGAACTCGCAGTCGGCCTCGATGGCAAGCTCCAGGTGCGAGTCCACGAACCTTCCCGAGGTCTCGACGCGCTTCAGCAGCTTCTCCCGGGGCGGTCCGAACGCGCCGGCGAAGCGGCGGTCCGCCTCGTCCGAGGGCTCGAACAGGGCCACGTAGCGATCGGTCTCCTCGGCCCGGAGCGGACGGACCACGACCCGCTCTCCGCGCAGCTCCACCAGGTCCGGGGCCACGTTCACGAGGTCACCTCCCACGGCATCCGCTGCACCTCTCGCAGGAGCACCAGTGAGGCCTGCCGGTTCTCGCGACGCCGCCGCTCGAGCTCGTCGCCCAGAAGGCGGCGGGTCCGGTCCAGCTCGCGGGCCGTGGCCTCCAGCTGGCGACGGGTCCGCTCGAGCTGGTTCTGGAGCTCCACGATCATCTTCACGCCGGCCAGGTTGATGCCCTCGTCCTGGGTCAGGCGCTGGATGGTCCGCAGCCGGGCGATGTCGCGCTCGGAGTACCGCCGGGTGTTGCCGGCGGTCCGGGAGGGCCGGAGCAGGCCCCGGCGCTCGTAGATGCGAAGGGTCTGCGGATGCACCCCGGCCAGCTCCGCCGCGACGCTGATGATGTACACGCCGAGGTCGTCCGGACGGCTGTGGTCACTCCGCTTGGCCATCTCTCCTCCTCGAGGCGCTCACCGTTCCACTCCCAGACGGGCTCGCGGCGACTCCTTCTGCGCGTCCTGGAGCTTCCGCAGCAGGTCCTTCTCCTCCCGGGACAGCTTCTGGGGGACGTCGACGCGAATCGTCACCAGGAGGTCGCCGTGCCCGCCGCGCTTGGGCGCTCCCTTGCCCCGGATCCGGAACGTCTTCCCGGCCGTGGTCCCCGACGGGATCTTCAGGGTGACCGGGCCGTTCAGGGTGGGGACCTCGACGTGCGCGCCGAGGGCCGCCTCCGGGAACGTGACCGGAAGCTCGAGGGTGAGGTCCGGCCCTTTCCGCCCGAAGAGCTGGTGGGGCGCCACCCGCACCACCACGTACAGGTCGCCCGGCGGCCCGCCCGCCCGTCCGGCCTCGCCCCGACCGGACAGCCGGATCCGCGCCCCGTCCTGCACCCCGGCCGGGATCTTCACGGAGAACTGGCGGGTCTTCTGCTCCAGGCCGGACCCCTGGCACGTGTGGCAGGGGTGCTCGACGACCCGTCCCGTTCCCCCGCAGCGGGGACAGGTCTGGGCCATCTGGAAGAACCCCTGGTTCACGGAGACCTGCCCGGAACCGCCGCACTGCGGACAGGTGACCGCCGAGGTCCCGGGCTCGGCGCCGGACCCGCCGCACGTCGGGCACGGCACGGGTCCCCGGATCTTGACCGGGACCGTGGTGCCCTCCATGGCGTCCTCGAACGAGATCCGGACCTCGGTCTGGAGGTCGGTCCCGGCCGAGGGCTGCCGGCCGCCCCGGCCCCGTCCCCGCCCGCCGGTGAACACGCTGAACAGGTCCCCGAGGTCGCCGATGCCCTCGGCGCCGAACGGGAACCCCTCCACGTGGACCCGCTGGCCACCCGGGCCCCCGAATCCGCCGAAGCCGCCCGAGCCACCGGGACCTCCCGCGCCGCCGTACCCGGAGCCGGCCATCTGCCGGACCTGGTCGTACTGCTTACGCTTGGCCTCGTCGCCCAAGACGTCGTAGGCGACGGAGATCTCCTTGAAGCGCTCCTCCGCCTCCTTGTTCCCGGAGTTGGCGTCCGGGTGGTGCTTCTGGGCCAGCTTCCGGTAGGCCTTCTTGATCTCGGCCTGGGAGGCGTTCCGGGGGACGCCCAGGACCTGGTAGTAGTCCTTCTCCAGCCACTCCCGGCGGACGTCCCCGTTCACGGTCTGGGCCTCCGGATCACTTCCGCACGACCTTGACACCGGACGGACGGATGACCCGGCCCTTCAGGGTGTAGCCCTGCCGAAGGACGTCCGCCACCACTGGCTCGCCGTCCTGCTGGCCCGACTGCATCAGCGCCTCGTGGCGCTCGGGGTCGAATGGCTTGCCGTCAGCCTCGATGCGCACGAGCCCCTCGGACCGCAGGATCTCCTGGAGCTTCGCGTACACGAGCTCCACGCCGTGCAGGAACCGGTCGAAGTCCGGCTTCTGCTCCGCCGCCATCAGAGCCAGGTCGAACTCGTCCAGCACCTCGAGGAGCCGCCGCACCAGCGGCTCCGAGGCCATCTCGACGGCCCGGGTCTGCTCCTTCAGAACGCGCTTGCGGTAGTTGTCGAACTCCGCCTTGATCCGCTGGAGGTGCTCCAGGTACTCGGCGGCCTGGCGCTTGGCCTGCTCGAGGTCGTCGGACGGGACGCCCTCGCCCACCCCGAGCACCGGGTCGCCGCCCGCCTGCATGACCGGCGGCCGCTCGTGGCCACCGTGGCCGGCGGGCTCGTCGGCGTGCACGCGGCGCTTGTCGGTCACCTTGACCTTCGGCCGCTCCTCCGGCTCGTCGTGGCGATCGCGCTCGCCCGTCACGACGCACTCCCCTCGTCCACGATCTCGCCCTCCACGACCTCGCCGTCGCCGCCGGACTCGCCGGTCGCGCCGGACTCGCCGCCCGGACCGGCCCCGCCCGCGGCGGCCTGCTGGCCAGCCTCCGCCGACGCCTGCTGGGCCTGGTACATGGCCTGACCGACCTTCTGGAACGACTGCATGGTCGTCTGGGTGGCCGAGCGGATGGCTTCGACGTCGTCGCCCTTCAGGGCCTCCTTCAGGGCGTCGTTCGCCGCCACCAGCTCCTCACGGTCCGAGGACGGGACCTTGTCCCCGTACTCGGTGAGGGCCTTGTCCACCTGGTAGGTGAGCTGGTCGCCGGAGTTGCGGGCCTCGGCGGCCTCGCGACGACTGTGGTCTTCCTCCGCGAACTTCTCGGCGTCGACCATCATCCGGTCGATCTCCTCCTTGGAAAGGGCCGTGCCGCCGGTGATGGTCATGGCCTGCTCCTTGCCGGTGGCGAGGTCCTTGGCCGAGACGTTCACGATGCCGTTGGCGTCGATGTCGAAGGCCACCTCGATCTGCGGCATCCCCCGCGGCGCGGGCGGGATGCCCATGAGGTGGAACTTGCCCAGCGAGCGCACGCCCGGCGAGTACACGGTCTCGCCCTCACCCTGGAGGACGTCGATCTCCACGGTGGTCTGGCTGTCCTCCGCCGTGGTGAAGGTCTCGCTCTTGCGGGTGGGGATGGTGGTGTTGCGCTCGATCAGCTTGGTGAAGATGCCGCCCAGCGTCTGGACGCCGAGCGACAGCGGCGTCACGTCCAGGAGCAGGATGTCCTTGACGTCGCCCTTCAGCACGCCGGCCTGGATGGCCGCGCCGACCGCCACGACCTCGTCGGGGTTCACGCCCTTGTGGGGCTCCTTGCCTCCGGTGAGGCTGCGGACGAGCTCCTGGATCATGGGCATGCGGGTCGACCCGCCCACCAGGATCACGTGGTCGATCTGCGAGACGTCCTTGCCCCAGTCCGCCACGGCCTGCTTGAACGGACCCTTGCACCGCTCCAGGAGGTCCTCCGTCATCCGCTCGAACTCCCCGCGGGTGAGCTTCATCTCCAGGTGCAGCGGGCTCATGGAACCATCCGGCTGCGGCGCCGCCGTCACGAACGGCAGGTTGATGGTGGTCTCGGTGGTCTGGGACAGGTCGATCTTGGCCTTCTCCGCGGCCTCCTTCAGCCGCTGCTGGGCCATGCGGTCCTTGGCCAGGTCGACGTTCTCGCGCTCCTTGAACGTCTTGACCATCCACTCGATGATCCGCTGGTCCCAGTCGTCGCCCCCGAGGTGCGTGTCGCCCGAGGTCGCCTTGACCTCGAACACGCCCTCGCCGATCTCGAGCAGCGACACGTCGAACGTCCCGCCGCCGAGGTCGAACACCAGCACGGTCTGGTCCTGCTGCTTGTCGAGCCCGTAGGCCAGGGCTGCCGCGGTGGGCTCGTTGATGATCCGGAGCACCTCGAGGCCCGCGATCTCGCCGGCCTCCTTGGTGGCCTGGCGCTGCGAGTCGTCGAAGTACGCCGGAACGGTGACGACGGCCTGGGTGACTTTGTCGCCGAGATAGGCCTCCGCGTCCCGCTTCAGCTTCGCCAGGATCTGCGCGGAGATCTCCTGGGGGGTCCACTTCTTCCCGTCGATCTCGAGGGTCCAGTCCTTGCGTCCCATCTCTCGCTTGATGGACCGGATGGTGCGGTCGGGATTGGTGATGGCCTGGCGCTTGGCGACCTCGCCTACCAGGATCTCCCCGCCCTTGGAGTAGCCGACCACGGAGGGCGTGATGCGGTGCCCCTCCGCGTTGGGGATGACCGTCGGCTCCCCGCCCTCCAGCACGGCCACGACGGAGTTGGTCGTGCCGAGGTCGATTCCCACAGCTCTAGCCATTGAACGTGCCTCCTGACTTGGAGTTTCCTTAGCTGAAGAAAAGGATAAAGATTGAGTGTCTTAGTGTCAAGGTTCAGAGGCGATCCGTGACGGGTGCAGCCACCGTACATCCTTGCGTGAGGACTCCGCCCAGAGGGTTGGCCCTGGCTGTCGGCGTGGTCAATTTCGTGCTGGCCGGAGCGCTGGTCGGGCTGTCCCTCGGATCGCTCCGGAGGTCGTTCGGGCGGGCCACCGGCCTGTGGCACCCGTGCCTGCCGGGGAGTTCAGGTCATGGCGCCGAGCGATGGTCACCGCTCCTGCTGGCCGTGGTCGCGGTGCCGGTCATCGTCGGCGTGCTCGTGGCCGCCACCGGTTCCCCAGGACGACTCCGCGGACTCGCCGTGGCGGGCACGGCCGTCCTCGTCGTCGTGGCCCTCGCGCTCGTGGCGATCCCGACGGCCACCTGCGTCACCTGATCCGGCGTGGTCAGAGACCGGCCATGCCGATCCGGCCCGGACAGGTGTGGAACGGGGTCCCTCCCAGCTCCGCGAAGTGCCCGAGCCTGGAGTCCTGCACCACCAGGTGACGTTTCCTGAAGAGGACGAACCGCTGACCCTCCAGTCGGAAGAACGCTCGCGTGACGTCGTACGTGGCCGTGGCACCCCGCCCCTGGTAGCTGGTCTGGACCACCGTCCGCGGAGCTCCGCTGATGCAGCCAGTCGCGTCTCCGTACTCGGCCGACTGGGGAAACCAGATGTTCCCGGTGTATCGGGAGTCCCACCGCTCACCCTCGAAGGCCAGCCGGCGGATCGAGGAGCCCCGGACCATGTACAGGGTTCCGTGGCTCCCCGAAGCTCCCAAACCGAGCCGCACGTAGATCAGCCGGCCCCGCTCGCCCGGGAGGTGGAACATGCCTTCCGGAGCCAGGAACATCTCGTAATCATCCCGGGCCGTGCTGTTCCGAGGCGGAGTCGGAAGCTGCGTCGTGAACCGGCCCCGGGAGGTCCGGACCGACAGCCAGTACCGGCACGCCCGGTTGGTGGGCCGGCGGGCGTGGACGGTGACCTGATCGACGCTTCCGTCGCCGTCCACATCCCCCATGAGCGGCCCCGAACCATGTCGCCGGGGATGAGGATGTCCCCCGAGAAATCCAGAAAGCACGAATGGGCCGAGTGACCCCGGTACCGCCTGACCATCGCCACCAGGTCCGGACGAATCCGATCCTGCCCGGGCCGCACCCGGTCCGCGGCTCGAACTCGCGCCGGCGCATTGGCCGCGGCTCGGGAGGACCGGGTGGTGACGCTGCCCCGAGCCGCGGGGCCGGCTCTCCCCGTCGCTGCCAGGAGCACGGCCGCAACAACGAGGAACGCGGCGGGACGTCGGGCGAGCACGAGCGCACTTTAGAGGTCGAGAGCTGGCCGGTCCATCAAAAGGAAATGGACCGGATCATGCGGGTCGCGGCGTCGAGGTCACTACGGTGGTCCCAGGCATCCGTGCCGATCTTGAGGGTGGCGAGGAAGACCTGCTCTCCGGGCCCGGCCTGGAACCAGATCGTAGCCATCGAAGGGTCGTCCGCAGTGGAGCTTCCCTGAAGCCACCCCGCTGGGTAGGACAGGGGCGGCGAGGCGATGGGGCCCTGTCTGGCCACCTTGGAGTCCTGGTCCGTGCCGATGACGAGCGCGATCCCGCGTGCCGGGAGGACCAGCCCGTTCGCTTGGATCGGGAACCCGGACCGGACGATGGGGGGCGGGAGCCGGAAGTTGGAGATCTGCGCCCCGGCCGCCTTCACTCCGCCGGTTGACGAACTGAAGGGGACCACCCGCCAACCCGGCTCGACCTGGATCGACCACCCTGCGGGGTCGCGATAGATGCCGCCAGATGTCCCGGACGGCAACGGGGTGGGACCGCCTCCGCCCGTACAGGACGCCAGGGCAATCACGGAGAGGAGCATCAGGAGTCCCTTCCTGATGCCACGGAGGGCTTCGGGCCCGGACATCCACACCCAGGGTATCCCTGGTTGGGCCTCGATCGGGGCCACAACCAGCGTCATGTACAGTCGGGCCGCTGGTCGGTGTCGACCGATCCACTGTCTGGAGGTGGAGTGGAAGGGACGCTCGCCGCGTTCGCGGGACCCGGACGTCCGTTCGAGCTTCGATACCGGGACGTTCCTCCGCCCAAGCCTGGCGGGATGGTGGTGCGCGTGCTCCAGGCCAATATCTGCGGCAGCGACCTGCACTTCTGGCAGGGGCACATCGACTTGGTCGCCCTGGGGCGAGCCATGCCCGTGGTCCTGGGCCACGAAGCGGTGGGCGTGGTGGAGGCCCTCGGTGACGGCGTCGAGACGGATGCCGACGGCCTGCCTCTGTCGGTGGGCGACCGGGTCGCGTGGAGGTACTTCCTCCCCTGCGGTCGCTGCCGCAACTGCGCCGCGGGTCGGAGCCGGGCCTGCCAGCGCAACCACCACTTCCTGTCCCAGGGGCAGTCCGCCAGCGAGCCGCCGTTCTTCGTGGGCCCCCTGGCCACCCACCACCATCTTCCCCCCGGACAGATCGTCTACCGGGTCCCGGATCGTCTGTCCGACGCCGTGGCCGCAGCCGCGAACTGCGCCGTGGCCCAGGCCATCCAGGGCCTGGACGCGGCGGGTCTTCGGGTGGGCGAGACCGTGGTCGTCCAGGGCGCCGGCGGCCTGGGGCTGTTCGCCTGCGCGGTGGCGAAGGCCATGGGCGCCGCACGGGTCATCGCCCTGGACGCCGTGGCCTCGCGCCTCGAGCTCGCCGCGGCCTTCGGCGCCGACGTCACCCTGGACCTGAACGAGCTGCCCGATGCGCGCTCACGCGTACGAGCCGTTCGGAAGGAGACCGACGGGGGCGCCGACGTCGTCTGCGAGTTCGTCGGGCACCCCGACGCCGTGGCCGAGGGGATCGGGATGGTCCGGCCGGGCGGCCGCTACCTGGAGTGCGGCTGCGTCCATGCCGGGGCCTCGTTCGACTTCGATCCGTCCCAGGTCACGCTGCTGAGCCGGACCATCATCGGCTTGATCTGCTACGAGCCGTGGGCGCTCCGGGAGGCTCTGGCCTTCCTGGACCGCACCGACGGTCCGTGGGACCGGCTGACCCCGACCGTCTACCCGCTCGCGGCCGTGGACGAGGCATTCGCCGACGCCGCGGCGCGGCGCGTTCCCCGCGCCGCGGTGGCACCCGGGTAGCGACTGTGGACTTCTCCACGCCGCGCGAGCTCGTCGATATCCGCGCGGCCGTCCGGGAGGCCTGCCAGGCGTTCCCGCCCGCCTACTGGCGGGAGCTGGAGCCAGACCGCTATCCGGAGGAGTTCGTCCGGGCCATGACCGCCGCCGGCTGGCTCGCCTGCCTGATCCCCGCCGAGTACGGCGGCGCCGGACTGGGGGTGACCGAGGCCAGCGCGATCCTAGAGGAGATCAACGCGTCCGGCGGCAACGGGGCGGCCTGCCACGCGCAGATGTACGTGATGGGCACGATCCTGCGGCACGGATCCGACGACCAGAAGCGTCGGTACCTCCCTTCCCTGGCCGACGGGTCGCTCCGGCTGCAGGCCTTCGGCATCACCGAGCCCACCGCGGGCTCGGACACGACCAGGATCGAGACCACGGCCGAGCGGACCGCCGACGGGTACCGCATCCGGGGGCAGAAGGTGTTCACGTCCCGGGCCCTCCAGTCCGACCTGATGCTCCTGCTGGCAAGGACGACGCGCATGGAAGAGGTGGAGCGGCCCACCGACGGCCTCTCCGTGTTCCTGGTGGACCTTCGGGAGGCGGGTGACCGGGTGGCGATCCGGCCCCTGCCCACCATGATGAATTCCGCGACTACCGAGGTGTTCATCGACGGCCTCGCGGTTCCGCCCGACGCGCTGATCGGCGAGGAGGGCGGCGGATGGCGCTGCATCCTGGACGCCATGAACGCCGAGCGGATCCTGATCGCCTCGGAGTGCATTGGCGACGGGCGGTGGTTCGTGGACAAGGCGGCCCGGTACGCCACCGAGCGCGCCGTCTTCGGCCGGCCCATCGGCGCGAATCAGGGCGTGCAGTTCCCGATCGCTCGGGCCCACGCCGCGGTGGAGGCCGCGGCGCTCGTTCGCTCCAGGGCCGCCTGGCTGTTCGACCGGGGCGAGCCCTGCGGCGCGGAGGCGAACATGGCCAAGCTCCTCGCCTCCGAGGCATCCTGGCAGGCGGCCAACGCGTGCCTGGACACCCACGGGGGCTGGGGGTTCGCCCGCGACTACGACGTTGAACGCAAGTTCCGGGAGACCCGCCTGTACTCGATCGCACCGGTCTCCAACAACCTCATCCTGGCCTACGTCGGGCACCACGTGCTGGGCATGCCTCGCTCGTACTGAGGCGCTGCGTTGCATTGGCGCGCCTTCCCTCGACGCGTGTGACGGAACCTACCGGCGGGTAGGATGCGGCGCGGAGCAAGCTGTTCCTAGACTCGCGCGTCCTGAACAGGGAGGCTCGGTGGTTGGCGCCATCTTGATCTCGCTCGCGCTCGCGGCGGCGATCGCGATCTTCGCCCGCCGGACGTTCCTGCTGTATCGGTTGGTGCGGCTGGGGCAGCCGGTGAACCGCTTCGACGATCTCCCGAAGCGCCTGGAGCTGGAGACCACGGTCGTGCTGGGGCAGCGGAAGCTGCTCCAGCGGACCGTCCCCGGGCTGATGCACGCCTTCATCTTCTGGGGGTTCCTGGTCCTTTTGACCACGATCCTCGAGGCCATCGGGCAGATCTACTCCCGGAGATTCGACATCCCGCTGATCGGCGGGAGCGCAGGGCTGAACCTGATCCAGGACCTGTTCGCCGCACTCGTGCTGGTCGGCGTGGCCACGGCCTTCCTCATCCGGAAGGTGCAGCGGCCCGACCGGTTCCAGGGGTCGCATCTGCGCGAGGCCGACTACATCCTGCTGTGGATCGCGGGCATCATCTTCACGCTGTTCGGGATCAAGTCGACAGCCATCGCCATCGCGGGAGGCGGCGGCTCCAATCAGTCCTGGTACTTCATCTCCAATCCGCTCTCACACCTGTGGACGGGCCTGGGCCCGCACGCGCTCTCCAGCCTGAACTACGCGTTCCTGTGGGCGCACGTCACCCTGATCCTGGCGTTCCTGGTCTACATCCCGTACTCCAAGCACCTCCACATCATCACCAGCGAGTTCAACGTCTTCTTCTCCAACACCAAGGCCCGGGGGAAGCTCCGGCCGTTGAAGATCGACATGGAGGCGTTGGAGACCTCCGACGAGATACCGACGCTCGGCGCCGCCACGCTGGAGGACCTCACCTGGAAGGAGGCGCTGGACCTCTACGCGTGCACGGAGTGCGGCCGGTGCCAGAGCGTCTGCCCCGCCTGGAACACGGGGAAGCCGCTCTCGCCGAAGCTGCTGATCATGAACCTCCGGGACCACCTGTTCGACCAGGGACCGAAGATCCTGGCGGCGCGGAAGGCCGGCCAGGACTACGAGAAGGCGCCCCTGAACCCCGACGTGGTCGACGACGAGGTGGTGTGGTCCTGCGTCACCTGCGGTGCGTGCATGCAGGAATGCCCGGTGAACATCGAGCATGTCGACCACATCGTCGACATGCGCCGGAACCTGGTGATGGCGGAGTCGCGGTTCCCGGCCGAGGCCGGGACCCTGCTCAGGAACCTGGAGAACGCCAGCAACCCCTGGGGCATGACGCAGGGCACCAGGGGCGACTGGGCGAAGGATCTCGACGTGCCAACCTGGGAGGGGAACGGCCAGGCGCCCGAGTACCTGTACTGGGTGGGGTGCGCGGGCTCGTTCGACGACCGGGCCCGGAAGATCTCGCAGGCCGTGGCGCGGGTGCTCCAGAAGGCGGGCGTGTCCTTCGCCATCCTGGGGCCGGAGGAGCTGTGCAACGGCGACCCGGCCCGGCGGATCGGGAACGAGTACCTGTTCCAGACCCTCGCGGAACAGAACGTCGAGACGCTGAACTCGAAGGGCGTGAAGAAGATCGTGGTGAACTGCCCCCACTGCTTCAACACGCTCCGCAACGAGTACCCCGACTACGGCGGCACGTACGAGGTGATCCACCACACCCAGCTGTTCGCCCGGCTCATCGACGAGGGCCGGCTGAAGCCGACCGAGGACGTCGAGGGCCTCATGACGTACCACGACCCCTGCTACCTGGGGCGGCACAACGGCGTGTACGGCGAGCCCCGGCGCGTCCTCGACGCCATTCCCGGCCTGGAGACGGTCGAGATGCCTCGCCACGAGGAGCGCGCGTTCTGCTGCGGAGCCGGAGGTTCCCGGATGTGGCTGGAGGAGCATCTCGGCAAGCGCATCAACCGGGAGCGGACCGAGGAGGCCATCTCCACCGGCGCCAAGCGCCTCGGGGTGGCCTGCCCCTACTGCCTGATCATGCTGGACGACGGGTCCAGGGACAAGGGCGGAGCCATCGAGGTGCTGGACGTGGCGCAGGTGGTGGCGCGCTCGATCGGCGTCGACGGGGGCCCCCGCCCGGCCCCGGAGTCCCCCGCCCAACCCTGAGGGTCCGCCGCTCGCCCTCCGCCACACGACCGTCCGGCCCGGGCGCCCCTCCGCCTGCGGCCACGCCCCTCCCGGACGGCCGAGGCCATGTGCTCAAGCCTCCAAGTGGAACGGCCGAAGAAGAGGCTAGGCCAAATGGGTGGAGTCCCTGTGAGCGAAGACAACCTGGGGTCGGCAGACGCCAGAGGCGTCCGGAGGACCAAGGGCGTACTCCGGCACTGTGCCGTGGACCCGTTCCGGAGGCCCCGCCGCCTCCCAGATTTCGGTTGTGCGTTGCTTGCTCCCCCCCCGGTGGCCGGGACTAGAATGTC
Organism: Actinomycetota bacterium; assembly: GCA_030774015.1. Classification (NCBI taxonomy): domain Bacteria; kingdom Bacillati; phylum Actinomycetota; species Actinomycetota bacterium. The sequence goes on from JALYLZ010000053.1 coordinate 35,817, forward strand.
CGGCTACGCCCAGTTCACCGCTTTCTTCACCGTTCCGGCAGAGCCGGGAGCACGGGCTGGGGCACTGAGTCACTCCGGCAGCAGCCGGGGTGGCCGGCGCCGGGTGGGGTCGTAGGGGCAGGGGACGCGGTGTCATGCAGCGCGTCGTCGACCCCCCCAACAGGGCTCATGTTTCCGAGGACCGGAGGAAGACCGACGTGAACGAACCGGCGGCCATTCATGCTGCCTCCCCCGTCGCGGAGGAGTGCAGACGCCTGGCAGAGCTGTTGCGCCTCGATGTCGTCGGCGTCGCCACGACCTCGGGCGGCGAGCGCAAGCTTGCGCTGTGGACGGACCCCAACGGTCCGCCCGTGCCGGCGCGCGTCGACGACGTCCTGGAAGGCCCCGTGGACGGGTGGATCGTGTGCCGGCTGCCCGGCGGGGACTCCGCGGTGTTCGCCAGGACCACGGATGCCTCCCCGGAACGGGCGGTCGACGTCCTTCGGGCCGTCGGGCCCTCGCTCGCGGCGGAGGTCGCGGAGAACGGGACACCCGCAGACCACAACATGGCGGTGGCCCCCCAACCGGAGACGCTCCCGGCCGCCGAGGTCCGCCGACGCAGCCTGGCGGAGCTCCTCGGACTGGTCCGCAGCCAGACGGGCTTCGACACCGTCAGCCTGTTCGAGCCGAACGGCTCGGGCTGGCGCATGATCGGCCGGTCCGGTCCCGTTCGGGGATGGCACGCCGTCCTCGATCCCCGGGTGGCCGGAACGACGGCCGGTGACGCCCTGTTCCCCGACGCCGGCGCCGTCCCCGGAACCGGGGAGCGGCTGGCCACGATGGGCTGTGGCTCCATCGGCGTGCTGGCTCTTCCCCACGGGTCCAGGCTCGTGCTGGACTCCGGCGAGCCCCGGGCCCCCCAGCGAGGGTGGGGAGCGTTGTCGCGTGCCCACCTGCAGCAGCTGGGGGCCGTTCTCGCCGGTGACGTCTCAGTTTACGCCGCCCCCCCGACGGAGCTGGATGCGATCGAGCGGGTGACGGACTGGGTCCGGCGAGCCCTCGAGGACCCGGCCACCGACCTCCCGGGGCTGATGGCCGGATTGGCCGCCGCGATGGAGGCCGACGAGATCTGCCACCTGGTGGAGCGAGGCGGCACCGTCGACATCGTGTCGCATCCGGCCACCCAGTGGCCCCGCCGGTTCCCGCAGGAGGTTCGATCCGCGCTTCGAACCCTGGCCGCACCGGAGCCCCTCGAGGAGGCGACGGCCCGCCAGCTCGGCGTGGTGCTCGGGTTGTCCAGCTCTCAGCTGGTGGCGGCGGCCATCGCCGACGGCCCGGCGCTCGAAGCGCTGGTGGCCGGATGGCGAAGCGGCCCGGGGCTCTCGCCGCGCGCGTTGCGCACGGTGCTCCGCCTGACCGGGGCCGCGCGCGCCGTCATCGAGGCCAGGCGGCACGCCGTGGACTCGCTGATGGTTCGGGAGCGGAACCGGTGGGCCTCCGAGATCCACGACGGGCTCACGCAGGTCGTGACCACCGCCGTGCTCGAGCTGGAGGCGATGGGGCAGCGGATCGAGCGCGACCCTCAGGGAGCCATCGAGACGCTCACCGCAACCAAGGCGGAGATCCGCAAGTCGCTCTCGGAGCTCCGCGGAGTGCTCTTCGATCTGTCCCGGGAGGGAGGATCGGGCGGCTCCAGCTCGCTGGAGCCGCTGGCAAAGTACGTGGACGACGTGGTCCAGCGCTGGAGGCTGCCGGCCCGGGTATCGGTGGAGGGAGACCTCCCCGAGGTGCCGCGGCCGGTCCTGGCGGCGGCCTACGTCGTGATCAGGGAGTCGCTCGCCAACGCGGCCAAGCACGCGTCGCCGGCGAGCGTCAGCGTCAAGGTACGAACGACCTCCGACGAAGTTGTCGTGGAGGTCGGGGACACCGGCCGGGGGTTTGTCGCTTTCGATGCGCCGTCACGCGCGCGGGCCCGTGGCCACTTCGGCCTCGACATGATGAAGAGGCGAGTGGCCGAGGTCGGGGGGACGCTGGACATCCAGTCGACCCCCGGCGAGGGCACGCGTGTGGTGGCGCGCCTGCCGGTGCGAGGAGGGGAATCGTGAAAGTCCTGCTGGTCGACGACCACACGCTGGTCCGTCGCGGGCTCGCGTACGTCGTGAAGAACTGCCTTCCGGAAGCCGAGGTCAGGGAGGCCGAGGGGACCGACGAGGCGATCGAGATGCTCAAGATGGAAACCGTCGACGTGGCCCTCGTCGACATACGGATGCCGGGCCGGGACGGCCTGGAACTGCTTCGCGAGATCAAGTCCACCTGGCCCGAGATCGCGGTGATCATCCTCTCGACGTACGACACCGCGAACTACGTGAAAGCCGCGCTGGGCGAGGGCGCCGACGGCTACATGCTGAAGGACGCCAGCCCCGAGGACCTGGACCAGGCCATCCGTGTGGCCATCTCCGGCGGGGGGAACGTCCTGTCGGCCCGGGCCATCCGCAGCTTGTTCGAGGACACCGGGGAACGGCACGAGGTCGACAAGGACAGGTCCCAGCGCCCGGAGAGCCTCACGCAGCGAGAGACCGACATCCTGGCGCATCTGTCCGAGGGGCGGAGCAACCGCGAGATCGCCCGGTCCCTGTTCCTCTCCGAGAAGACGGTGAAGGCCCACCTGGCCGCGGTGTTCCGCAAGCTGGGAGTGGCCAACCGGACCCAGGCGGCGATGGCCGCGGTGAGCATGGGCATCGGCCCACGCCGGTTTGGACCCAACGACGAGGACGAGCCGGCCGAACGCGTCGCCGGCTGGCGAGCATGACCTGAGGTTGGATCGAAGATCACGAAGATCACGAGGATCACGAAGATCGCAAGGAGCGGCCCCCGATGAGTGACAAAGACCAGTCCAAGCGCGGAATCCTGGCCAGCCTGCTCGGCCTGTTCGGCGAGGAAGAGGAGACCGAGGGGAGGCAGACCGGCTTCGAGACCCTGGAAGAGCGCGCCCGAACGGAGGCGAGTTCGCCGGAGCCGTCCGAGCCAGAGGCGCCTCCCGCGCCGCGATACGAGCCGCCCGCCGCCCCCCCCGTGCCGGGTGAGCAGCCGGTGGTCCGGGAGTCCTACGAGCCAGGGTGGTATGCGGTCTCCTCGTCCCAGTGGTCTCCCCCGCAGGACGATCCGCACGTCGAGTCCGAGCCGGAGCCGCCGGCCGAACCCCTGGAGCCCGTGAGGAGATTCGTCCCGGGCGACGTATTCCCGAAGAAGAGCGCATCCGCGACGGCGTCCATCGAGCCGGTGGCCGTCCCGGAGCCGATCGAGCACCCCGTTTCGGCCCAGGTCGAGATGTCGTCCCCGGAAGCCGGCGTCGCGATCCCGGAGCCCGAGGCTCCCCCGGTGGCGACGTTCTCCTACGGGCCTCCGGTCGGAGCGGATGAACACGCTGACTGGGAGGCCGCGGAACCACAGAGGTACGCCGAAGAGCCCAGCCTCGAGATGGCGGAGCCAGCCTTCGAAGCATCGGAGCCGGCGTTCGAGCCATCGGAGCCCGAGCCCCAGGTCAAGGAGCCGGAGCCGGAGCCGGAGCCGGAACCCGAACCCGAACCGCAGCCTGAGCTCGAACAGGCGGAGACCGAGCCCCAGCCGGAGTGGGAGCCCGAGCCGGCGGTGGCAACCCCGGCGCCTGCCCCCGTTTCCGCCGGCCTGTTCTCGCGGGCCGCGTCCGACCGACGCGACGCCCTGCGAGCCCTGGTGGACCGAGGTGTCCAGGACGAGGACGTGGACAGCCTGGCCCGGTTGCTGACCGACCCTGAGCGCGACATCCGGCGCGAGGCCATCGAGGCGCTCACGCAACGGGCCGACCGGGTCGACGCGGCCACCGTCCGCCAGGCCCTGCTCGATCCGACCGACGAGGTCCGAGCCGCCGCGGTTCGCCTGGCTGGGGCCCGGCCGTTCAACGACGTGCCCGAGGTCCTCCCGGTGGTGGCCTCTCGCCACTGGCCGCTGTCCCAGCAGGCGGCGCTGTCCGCGGTCCCCGACCTGGTGGCCCGGGCCGGACCGGACGAGGCCGGCCTGACGTCGCTGCTCGCGGCGGTTGGCGGGATGGACTCGCAACCCGTGGAGGCCGAACGGGCGGGGTTCACGGCCTTGGCCGACGTCATCGGTCCCCGCCGCCTGACCGAGGCCCTGGGCCGCGGTGGAAGCGAAGGACTGGGAGCCGCTCGCCTGCTGGTCGAGGAGGGTTCCACCGAGTCGCTCCGGGCCGTGGCGGCCCGGTCGGACGGCGACGAGGACATGCAGAACGTGGCCCAGATGGCAGCCGACCTGCTGGGCGAAGAGGCACTGCCAGAGCAGGAGGTTCCCATGGAGACGGACACGTCGTTGGAGACGAGGGCGGCCGAGCCGGAGACCACCCCAAATGCGCAGACGGAGATGGTCGCGGGCCTGGCCCGGGCCCTCCACGACCCGGACCAGGTGGTACGAGACCGGGCCCGCGAGGCGCTGGCCGGCCTGGGCCCGGAGATGCTCGAGGGATGGGTGCACGAGGCGCTGGGCGGTCGCGACACCGAGCAGGCGTCGCTGGCCGCGGAGGTGGCCGGTGCGGCGATGATGGCCGGGTTCGCTCCGCAGATCCTGGAGCGTGCGGCTGATCTCGCCCCCGAGGCGCGCGGCCCGTTCGTCCGGGCCCTGTCCAGCTTCGAGCTCAATGCCGCCGGCATGGTGGGGCTGGTCCACTCGGTGGACTCGTCGCGCCGGCCGGAGGCCATCCGGGTGGTGTGGCAGGTGGCTGGGCGCCCCGCCCTGCCCCATTTCCGTGAGCTGCTGGACGATTCCCAGGCTGCCGTGCGGGTGGCCGTGCTGGATGCGTTCGGCGAGTCCGGCGATCCCACCGCCATCGAGGTGGCCGCCGGCATGCTGGAGCGCGACTCCTCGCCGGTGGTCCGGGCCACCGCCATCCAGGTCATCGGGCGGGCGGGCCTCGACCAGCGGGAAGCCGCGCTGGCCCAGGCCCTGACCGACCCCGACCCCGACGTCCGGGCCACGGCGGTCGAGGTGCTGCCCGCCGGCATGGGGGCCCGGGCCGGACAGCTCCTGCTGGACGCGCTCTCCGACCAGGACGAGCGGGTGTGGCGGGCCGCGATCCGGCACCTCGCGTCCCTGCCGGAGCGAGACCGCGCCGTGGCGTGGCTGGCCATCCTGCGGTGCCCCGAGAGCAGGCGGGAGGAGCTCGTGTCCACGCTGGAGCGCAACAGCGCCGAGGCGCTGGCCCTGCTGGCCATGGACCACATGTCCTCGCCCGACGCCGCGGAACGCGCCCTGGCGTTGACCCTGGCCGGCCGGGCCGGGAGGCCGGAGAGCGTTCGTGGCATCGCGGGCGCGCTCCAGGACCCCACGCCGCAGGTCCGCCGGGTCGCCGCTCGGGCTTTGACCTCGGTTCGCTCGAGCGACGCCATCCCGGCACTGGCCCGGGCGCTGTCCGACCCCGACCTGGAGGTCCGGATCGCGTCCGTCCAGGCCCTGTCCATGATCGACGACGACGACGTGCTCGACCCCCTGATCACGGCGCTCAAGGACCCCGAGGTGCGGGTCCGCGAGGTGGCCGGGGAAGCGCTGGTCCGGTGGCGTTCGCCCGCCGTGGCGCGGCGCCTGGCCGTGGCGCTCTCCTCGCCGTCGCTCCGCCGGCCTGTCGGCGAGGTCCTCAAGCGCATGGGGACCGCCGCGGTCGACCCGCTGGTGGACATCCTCCTCGACGACGACAGCGACCTCTCCGCCACCGTGGGCCAGCTCCTCCAGGACCTGGTCGGTCCCGACCCGTTCCTGGACCGGCTGTCGTCCATGGACGCGGACGAGCGCATGCGCGCGGTCGAGGTGCTCGGTGCGCTGGGCGGCGATCGGGCCCTGGAAGGGATGATCCGGACGCTGTCGGACCCCGTGGAGCAGGTCCGGATCCGGGCGGTGACCCTGCTCGGCGAAACGGGATCCCCCCGGGCGTTCGAGGCGGTCAAGCAGACCTTCCTGTCCGACCCCGTGCTCGAGGTGGTCGCGGCGGCCGAGGAGGCCCTGCGGCGGCTCCAGCCGGGCGACGAAGGCGTGTCCCCTTAGGAATCCCCCGGCCGGGGAACCGGCGACAGCCTTAGGGCTGAGTGGGGCCCGTTCGGCCTAGCACTCCGCTCCATTCGGAGGATGCTCGGGGGGCGCCGGCGGCCTAGGCTGCACCAATGCGGGGACATGCGTCACGGGGAACGCTCCCGGAGCGGAGAACCGGGAGCGATCGCCTCAGGGTCCTGCTGGCCACGGAAGGGTTCCCGGACACCCGGGTCGGCCCCGGCGACGTGGCCGAGACCCTTGTCCACAACCTCCCCGAGGTGGAATTCGTCGTTTGGAGCCTGGTCCCCGGGCCCTCCCCGGATCAGGCCCGCGAGCTACCACCCAACGTTTCGTCCCTTCTGGAGGTCCCGGTCGCGCCGGGCCGGGAGCCCCCGGCTGCCAGCGGCCCCCGCCCGCGAGGCGGGCGAGCGAGCCGGAAGACCGCCCGGGTCACCGATCGAGAGGTGGAACGGGCCTTCGTCCCCCTGTTCCACGAGCTGCTCGACGAGTTCACCACCAGTCGCTTCGACCCCGATCGCTTCGGCCGGCTGCTGTCGGCGCTGCGGGTTCACTTCGAGGCGTGGGACTACCGGACCACCTGGCGCTCCCGCGCGGTGTGGGACGCGTTCCGGGAGCGGGCGGTCTCGGCCGACCAGGTCCTCGGGGATCAACGCGACGGCACCCTGATCGGGTCGGCGTGGGCCTTCCCGGGGGAATCCGAGAGCGCGTTCGGCAACGACGCGCCCACGGTCGGCGAGACCAGGGAGGCCCTGCGCTTCCTGTACCGGTCCCTGTGGCCAGTGACCGCCGAGCTTCCCGTCACCGACCTGACGCACGCCGTCTCCGGTGGCCTGTGCTCCATCCCCGGCATCCTCGCGAAGATCGAGCGGGAGACGCCCTTCCTGCTGACAGAGCCGACGCTCTTCCTGCGCGAGCAGTACCTGGCCCTGTCGCGAGAAGGGCTGCCCTTCGCGCTGAAGCGCCTCCTGCTCCGGTTCTCGAGCGCCCTGGCCCAGACCGCCTACCACCTTGCCGACCGGGTGGCGCCAGTGTGCGAGTGGGGCGGACAGTGGGAGCGGACCTACGGCGTGCCCGCCGGTCGCATCGACGTCATCTACCCGGGGGTGGACGGCGAGACCTTCCGGCCCATGCCCGTGAGCCGCTCGCCCCGGCCGACCGTGGTCTCGTTCTCGCCGGTGGCGCCAGCCGAGGACCAGCAGACCCTGCTGGAGGTGGCCGACCGGGTCCGCCGGGAGGTCCCCGACGTGCTGTTCCTGCACCACGGGCCGGTGGCCGACCAGGCCTACTCGGAACGGGTCCGGGCCATGTGCAAGGAGCGTCTCCTCGAGGCCACGGTGAAGTTCATGGGGCCCACCGAGCGTGTGGCCGCCACCTTCAACGCCGCCGACGTCACGCTGTCGACCTCGACGTGGGAGGGCTTCCCGCTGACGGTGATCCAGTCCCTGGCCTGCGGCACGCCGGTGGTCGCGACCGAGGTGGGCGGGATCCACGAGGCGCTCGACGGCCCGGGACTGACCGCTCCTGCCGGCGACGCGGAGCGCCTCGCGGAGGCCGTGGTGGCCATCCTGTGCCTCCCGGCCGACCAGCGGGAGATGCTGAAGGAGGCCGCCCGGAGCTCCGCGCTCCAGAAGTTCGGATTGCCCGCGTTCGTCGACCGGTACCGGGCCGAGTACCAAGCGCTGGCCGGCATGCCCGCGGAAGAGGAGGCGGAGGCGGAGGCGGAGGCGGTGGCGCCCACTCGGAGAGAGGAAATGCCCGTGACGGTCCTGGTGACGGATGGCGAGGAAGTGGCTGCGCCGGCTCTTGCGCTGATCCCTCCCCCACCGCCCATGCCGGTTCCGGCGGAAGCCGCGGCGGAGGCCGCGGCGGAGGCCCCGGCGGCCGCATCCGGCCCCGCGCCCGACCAGGTTCCGACCATCCCGTCGCCCGTCCCGGAGGTGCCGGAAGTGGAGGAGGTGCCGTCCACCCCGCTGCATCGGCCTGCGGCCGCCTCCGTGCCGGCCGAGCGATCGGGGTCGGGCCGGACACCGCTGCTGTGGGAAGTGCCGGCCCCCGAACTCACGGGCCGCGGCAACGGGTTCGCGCCGCATTCCTCCGGCGACCATGCGTTGGGGCCCCCTCCCTCGAGGGACCTGCGCTTCGCGCCCCACCGCTCCGGGGACGTCTGGCTCGAGCCGGGCTCGTCCCTTCCCACAGACTCCGACCCGGAGCCGGCCGAGCCGCTCCACTCCGTCCCGGAGCCCGCCGAACACGATTCGGTCCCGGAGGCACCCCAGCCCGTTCCGTCCGGTCCTGCCCCGTTCGAGACGGCCGGTCCAGCTCAGCTCCCCCGCCCGCCCACGTCGGTCCCGAACGGGATGGGATCGGAGGAGCTGCGGCGGGCTCTCCAGGACGACGACCCCTTCGCCCGGGCGGGAGCGCTCAGCCGGGCGGGCGACAGCGAGGACGTCCTGGAGGTCGTGGCGGAAGCGCTCGCCGACGACTACCCGCAGGTGCGGCGAGAAGCCGTCCGGGCCCTCCGGCGAATCGGGGGCCCGCTGTCCGGCCGAGCCCTCGCCGACACGCTCGCCAACGATCCCTCCTCCGAGGTCCGCGAGGAAGCGGTGGCCGCCCTCGCTGCGCTGCTCGCGCGTAGGATCCGGAGGCAGGAGAGCGGGGCGTGACGGGACTCGCACTCGAGGGACTCACCGAGAGGATCACGGACTGGGCGGGGAGGCTGGAGGGCCCCGCGGAGGCCGCCGCGCTCATCGAATCGCTTCATGTAAAGGACGATCGGGGGCGCCCGCTTGCCCCGGAACAGGCCCACGAGCTGGGCACCCTGGTGTTCGAACACCAGACCCTGGACCCGCCGGCATCACGGCGGGCCATCGAGGTCGAGGAGTCCCGGCGACGGGCCTGGCTGGAACGCCGCGCGGCGCTCGGTGTCGCCGGGCCGTCGCGCCAACCCGCCCTCGTCCTGCCGGCGGTACTCGTCCTCGCCTCGGTTCCCGTGCTCACGCTTCCGTGGTGGACGGGAGGCCGCGCGGCTCCGGCGAAGGCCACCGCGATCGGGCTGGGGGCGCTGGCCGCCACCGCCGTCGCGGGAGGATTCCGGTTCGTCCTGCACCGAATCGTCTCGGACTCGTCAGGGTCGAACCCGAGGGCCGCCCTTGGCCGCTGGGTGCGCACGACCGCGCGGCAGGCCGCGACGACCGCGGTGGCCGGCCTGGCCCTGTGGGGCATCCTGGTTTCGGTCCCCACGATCCCTCAGCCCCAGGTGGGCCGGGCCCTCCTCGCCTACACCACCCTCTCGGTGCTGTGGGCATCGCTTGGGGTGGGAGCGGCACTGGGCCGGCTTCGCCGGTCCTCCCCCCGAGCGACGACGGAGCGACGGCCCACCGTTCCCAGCGCGGACGCGCCGCGCAGAACGGCCGTGCTCTTCGCGTACGGGCTGGCCCTGGCGACGTTCCTCATGGCCGATCGCCTCATGGCGTGGGCTGGGACGCCCCACCGACGATCGCTGCACCTGTGGTTTCGGGCGGACTACGAGCTCGCGTTGGGAGTGGCCTTGCTCTGCTCGCTGCCGGCCTTCGTGGTGGTGGCCGCGGCCGGGCGCCAGATGGTCCGGCTCGTAGCCAGGGCGGCGTTCGTGTGCCCCCTGCCGCGGCGGGACCAGATCTCGGCCCGGCTGGGGTCCTCGCTCCGGCGAACCGCGCGGCGGCTGGCTGTGGTCGGGGTGGCCGGCGCGATCGCGGGGGCCGTGGGACTCGGGATGCTGGGGCGCGTCGTTCCGTCCGTCGGCCCGCTGGTGACCGCCCGATCCCTGGCCGTATTCGGCGCCGCGATGGTGAGCTACGTGCTGCTTGCCTGGTCGCTGCTGAACCAGGGCCTCGCGTTCGCGCTGTCGCGTGAAGACTTCGCGCTGTGGGCTGTGGCCCCGGCCCTGCTGGTCGACCTCGCCGTCGGCATCGGCCTGGGCCACTTCGTCGCGTACCGGCTCGCCGTGCTCGGGCTGTTGGCGGGAGCGGTGGTGTGCAGCGCGCTCTCCACACGGTTCGGACGGACCTTCGTTCGAGACGCCGACTACCTCTTCTACGCGGGGTTCTGACATTCCGCTGCGATCCCCGTAGCGCCGTCAACCCTCCGAGGAAGCCGAGCCGTTCGACACCTCGACCCACCGTTCCAGCACCCCAGCGGCCGCTCCCGAATCGATGGACCCCTCGGCGACCTCCACGCCCAGCCGGAGGTCCCCGGCCCGGTCCGCCACCACCAGCGCCGCGGCGGCATTCAACAGCACCACGTCCCGGGGCGGGCCCGGCTCTCCAGCCAGCACGGCGCGAGCGATGGCCACGTTGCGCTCGACGTCGCCGCCCCGGAGGTCCTCGGGGTCGGCCCGCGGTAGGCCGGCTTCCTCCGGGTCCAGCTCGAACTCCAGGAACTCTCCCTCGTCGATCCGGTACACGGTGGAGGGGCCGGTCGTGGTCAGCTCGTCCAGCCCGTCGCCCCCCCGGAACACCATGGCCCGCACGCCCCGGCGCGCCAGCACCTCGGCCACCAGGGGCAGCATGCGGGGGTCCGAGACGCCAACGATCTGCGCCACGGGTCGGGCCGGGTTCGTCAGCGGGCCCAGGAAGTTAAAGGCGGTCGGGACCCGGAGCTCCCGGCGCACCCCCGCCGCATGCGCGGCAGCCGGATGGAACACCGGCGCGAACATGAACCCGATCCCGGCCTCCTCCAGGCACCGCTCGACGCCGCGAGGCCCGAGGTCGATCCTCACGCCGAGGGCCTCCAGCAGGTCAGCCGAGCCGCACCGGGATGACGCCGCCCGATTCCCGTGCTTGGCCACGGCCAGCCCGGCTCCCGCGCACACGATCGCCCCCAGCGTGGAGACGTTCAGCGTGCCGGCGCGATCTCCCCCGGTCCCGCACGTGTCGGCCACGGGCCCGGGAGCCCGGACCGGCTGGGCGAATTCCAGGGTGGTGTCGGCCAGCCCCTCGAGCTCCTCCGTGGTCTCGCCCTTCGTGCGCAGGGCCATCAGGAAGCCGGCGATCTGGGCCTGGGTGGCCATGCCCTGCATGATCACCCGCATGGCCTGGCCGGCCTCCTGCTTGGTGAGGGACTCCTGGGCCGTGAGGCGGCCCAGGATGGTCGGCCAGAACGTCGGGCTCGGCTCGCCGGCGGGGGTGGAAGCGCTCACCCGCGAGTCCTCGTACCGCTGTCCATGGGAAGCCGAAACCTAGCAGGTTGGCAGCGTGGGGGGTCCTACTTCCACGAGCGCGGCGCCTTGCTAGACTCCCGTGCTGAGCCCTCGGGCTCTCGCGCGGATGTAGTTCAATGGTAGAACGCAAGCTTCCCAAGCTTGAGGTGGGAGTTCGATTCTCCTCATCCGCTCCACCGATCCTTGACGCATCGATCTCGACATTCAGTGTTATTTCGGGCGAGGATGCCGCCGCGTGCCCGCGAAGCGTCTTCGTCGATCGGCCGATGCCGACGCTGTCCCGGGGCGTGGCGGCCTCAGCGATGGACGGGGGAGGTGGCTGAACGCAGTAGGGCGCCACCGAGTCGGTTGATCTCATCAATTGGAAGGGGGTCCAGGTGAACCCACTGAGAAGGACTGCGTTCGTTGCAGGCGTGCTCTTCATCATCACCTTCGTCACCTCTATTCCAGCCGCGCTCGTGCTCTACACCCCGGTCCTCGACCACGCCCGCTACATCGTCGGCGCCGGCGCTGACAACCGCATCGCCCTCGGAGCGCTCCTCGAGATGATCCTCATCATCGCCAATGTCGGCACGGCCGTCGTGCTGTTCCCGATCCTCAAGCGGCAGAACGAAGGCCTCGCTCTCGGCTATGTCACCGCCCGTCTCGTCGAGAGCGCCTTCATCGCCGTCGGCATCCTCAGCCTGCTGGCGGTCGTGACGTTGCGCCAAGACGTCGGCGCCGCCGCGGCGGATGCGGGCTCGCTCGTCATGGTCGGAAGGTCGCTCGTCGCGATCCACGACTGGACGTTCCTGCTCGGGCCTGGCTGGGTCGTCGGCGTGGGGAACGGGTTGCTGCTGGGCTACCTGATGTACCGATCCGGCCTCGTGCCACGGGGCATGGCGATGCTGGGGCTGATCGGAGGTCCGCTGATCCTCATATCGGGGAGCCTCGTGCTGTTGAACGTCATCGACCGGGGCTCCGCCCCGCAGGCCATCGCGACGGCCCCGGAATTCGTTTGGGAGTTGTCGCTCGGCATCTACCTCATGGTCAAGGGATTCAAGCCGTCTCCCATCACCGCTGGCCTGGCGTCACCGGCCCCTACAGCGGCTGCGGTGTAATCCCCGCCGACCCAGGTGTAGCTCGAAGCCCCGGCTTCGGCCGGGGCTCCTTGGCACACGCGAACTCGCCGTATCCCCTCCTACCGATCCGGGTTGTGACCTGAAGGTTGTGGAATGCCCGGTCCCTAACCTGCGGCCACTCCCGCCGGGGGTCACCGTTCGAGCAGGTCAGCGACTTTCGGCAACAAACCCTCCCACCCACTCACCAGTCACTTCTGGGCTCGTCCGCGCTTCGGTCTCTCGCTGAGCACGTCGGGTGCCGTGGGGCACAGGTCCTGGAGCGGGCACACCTCGCACAGCGGGCGGCCCGGCTTGCAGATTTGCCGCCCCAGCCGGATCAGCCCCACGTGCATGGACACCCGCAGCCTGGGTGGGACCAGGTCCTCCATGGCCTCGTGCGCCGGCGCGGCGCCGAGGGTCGGCGGGATGAGCCCGAGCCGCCTGGCGGCTCGATACACGTGCGTGTCCACCGGCAACGCCGGGCGCCCCAGCGAGAACGCCAGCACGCAGGCCGCCGTCTTGGGGCCGACCCCGGGGAGCGAGACGAGGTAGTCGCGGACCTTTTGGTCCGGCGCCCGTTCCATCCATCCCAGGTCGAGCGAGCCCTCCCGATCCTGGATCTCCCGGAGGATGGCCAGGATCCGGGGCGCCTTGGTGTTGGCCAGCCCCCCGGGGCGGATGGCGTCGGCGACCTCCGAGGCCGGCGCGGCCGCCAGCGCCTCCCACGTCGGGAACCGCTCGCGCAGGGCCGCGTACGCGCGATCCCGGTTCACGTCGCTGGTGTTCTGGGAGAGCACGGTGAGGATGAGCTCCTCGAGCGGGTCCAGCCGCCGGGGCGGATCGAGGGGGCCGAACCGCCGGGCCAGCCGCCGGTGGATCTCCCGGACCCGACTCGCATCGCCCGGGTCCGGGCGCGCTACCGGGGCGGGCTTCGTCGCACGTGCTCGCGCCGTCACGAGCCGGAAGCGTAGTTCCGGAACTGCGTGAGGTGCGGCAGGAAGGTCAGCTTGACCGTCCCGGTGGGCCCGTTGCGGTGCTTCGCCACCACGATGTCGGCGGTGCCCTTCACCGACGGGTCCTCGGAATCGTCACGGTGGATGAACATGACGATGTCGCTGTCCTGCTCGATGGCGCCTGATTCCCTCAAGTCGGACAATTGCGGTCGCTTGTCCGCGCGGTTCTCCACCTGGCGGTTCAGCTGCGAGACGGCGATGACGGGAATCTCCAGCTCCTTGGCCAGCATCTTCAGGGACCGGCTGATCTCCGCGATCTCCTGCTGGCGGTTCTCCGTCCGGCCGTGGTGCGACATCAGCTGGAGATAGTCGACCACCACCAGGCCGAGGCCGTGCGACTGCCGCATGCGGCGGGCCTTGGCCCGGATGTCGACGATGGTGACGTTCCCCGCGTCAACGATGAACAGCGGCGCATCGTGCAGCGACTCGGCGGCTTCCACGATCTGCGACCAGTCCTCCGGTGCCACCCGGCCGGCCCGGACCCGGTCCCAGGGAACCCGCGCGTCGCCGCACAGCAGCCGCATCCCGATCTCCCACCGGGACATCTCGAGCGAGAACATCGCCACGGGGACCCGTTCGTCCACGGCGATGTTGCGGGCCAGGTTGGTGACGAACGACGACTTGCCGACTCCCGGGCGGGCCGCCACCACGATGAGGTTCCCTTTCTGGAGGCCCGACAGGAGCTGGTCGATGTCCCGGAACCCGGTGGCCACGCCGGCGTAGGCCGACTCGCGCTGCTGGATGGTCTCGAGGTCCGCCATGGCCTGGTCGACCAGGGTCCGGACCGAGACGACCTCCTCCTGGTCCTGGTGGCGGGACACCGCGTAGATGATGGATTCGGCCTGGTCGGCGGCCCGCTCGGTGTCCTCTGGGACCGAATAGGCCATGTCCATGATGTCCGCCGCCGCCTGGATCAGACGGCGAAGGACAGCCAGCTCCGCAACGATCCTCGCGTAGTAGGCCGCGCTGGCCGGGGTGGGGACGCGCTCCACCAGCTCGTGGATGAACAACGGGCCGCCGACATCCTCCAGGATTCCCTTCCTGGTCAGCTCCGCGGCGACGGTGATGGCGTCCACGGGCTCGCCGCGGCCATAGATGTCGAGAAGGGTCTGGTAGATCTTTCGGTGCGATCCCCGGTAGAAGTCCTCGGGCCGGACGAGCTCGATGACCTCGGCGATGGCCTCCGCCGAGAGCATCATCGAGCCGAGGACCGACTCCTCCGCTTCCAGGTTGTGGGGCGGGACCCGGTCGGGCCGCAGCTTCCTCGGTTCATCGACGACCCGTGCCATGCTCCCCTCCCCCCGACGAAACCCTAGGAAGCTCGGGGGCCTGGTGGAAGGGGAAAACCCCTGTGGAATGCATCCGCGCAGGTCGCGCGGCGAGATTCCCTGTCACTCCCCGGTCCACCTGCGGTTTCCACCTGTGGAGAAGCATGTGGACAACTGTAGATACCGGGTGTGACAAAAACGGAGTGACGGCGGCCAGAGGCCGCCGCCCTTACTCCGTGTGGATCTCGACGGACAGGGCCGCGTCGACCTCCGGGTGGAGGTGGATCCGGACCTCGTGCACGCCCACGCTCCGGATCGGCTCCTCGAGATGGACCATCCGCCGGTCGATCTTCTCGCCCGTTTGCTGCTCGATCTCCTCGGCCAGGTCGGCCGCGGTGACGCTGCCGAACAGCTTGCCCCCCTCGCCGGCCTTGGCCCGGACCTTGAGGGGACCCGCCGTGATCCGCGCTGCCACGGCCTCGGCTTCCTTCTGGGCCTTGGCCACGCGGCCCTGGTGGGCCCGCCGCAGGCTGTCGGCGTGCCGGACCGCGCCCTTGCTCGCCGGGATGGCCATCCCGCGGGGCACAAGGTAGTTCCGGGCATACCCGTCGGCGACCTCCACGACGTCGCCGGGGGCCCCGAGCTTGTCGATCTCCTTCTGGAGGATGATCTTCATCGGGAGCTGAACGGCAGCAGGGCCATCTCGCGGGCGTTCTTGACCGCGGAGGCCACGTCACGCTGGTGCTGGACGCAGTTCCCGGTCACCCGGCGGGCGCGGATCTTGCCCCGTTCCGAAACGAACTTCCGAAGCAGCGTCGCGTCCTTCCAGTCGACGTGCTCGATGCGCTCCTCGCAGAACAGGCAGACCTTGCGCTTGGTTCGCTTCTGCCAGCCCTTCTCTTCCTTCTCGCGTCTGGGTGCTCGCTTCTTCTTACCCGCCATCCAGTGGTGTCTCCTCGTCCGCGCCGCCGACACCGACGCTGACCGGACCCGACCACTCGCTGCCCGCGCGGGCCTGCTTCTCCACCTTCGTGGTGGCCCACTTCAGGCTCGGCCCGATCTCGTCGGCCTCGATCTCGACGACTGTTCTCTTCTCGCCCTCCTGGGTCTCCCAGGATCGCATCTGGAGCCGCCCGACCACGACGACCCTGGTGCCCCGGGTCAGCGACTCCGCGACGTTCTCCGCGAGCGTCCGCCACCCGTTCACCGTGAAGTAGGACGTCTCGCCGTCCTTCCACTGCCCCGACTGGTCCTGGTACCGGCGGTTCACCGCCACGCGGAACTTGACCACGGCCGCGCCGTTCGGCGTGTACCGAAGCTCCGGGTCGTCGGTCAGGTTCCCGACGATGACCACCTGGTTCATGCTCGCCATCTCCATCACCACCTTCTGTGTGCTCCGCTCCGTCCGGCCGATGGCCCGCCGGGTGGAGGGGGAAGGATCGACCTTACGCCGCTACGCCGCCCGCACCCCGACCTTGTGCCGGATGACCTCGTCCGCCAGCGTCAGGACCCGCTCGAGCTCGACGATCGCCGCCGGCTCCGCGGTGAACTCGACCAGCAGGTAGTAACCCTCGGTCAGGTGCGCGATCTGGTAGGCCAGACGCCTGCGGCCCCAGCGGTCGATCTTGTCGATCTGGCCTCCGCCTCGCTGGGAGAGCGCCTGGGTGATGCGATCCGTCACCCGCACGACGACCTGCTCGTCGGCGTCGGGGGGCAGGATCAACAAGATCTCGTACTTCCTCAAGTCCACCTCCTCTGGACTGGGCGGCCCCCACGAAGGGAGCAGGAGTGGAACCC
>JALYLZ010000054.1 GCA_030774015.1 Actinomycetota bacterium
GCGCCGGCGAAGTAAGGCCGCTGCCGCGCAGCGCGGGCACGGACGCGGGCAACCGTGGCACGGTGCCTGCTGGATAGGCAGCCACCGTGCACCGCGCCGCGCAGGCGCGACGATCCGGCAACACGGCGATGCCGGCGATCCACGTAGCATCTCCCCTCTAGGCGAGCCAGCGGGCTCGGGTGTGGCTCTCCAGGTTCCCCGGGCTCGTGGCTACCAGGCCCTCTCTCCGAGAGGCCTCGGAGTGTTCACCGCGGCAACTGACGCCGTGGAGCCTGGAGTTCACCATGCACAGCACCAACGGTGCATCCCCAACCCTAGCCGCCGAGTCCGTCGAGCGCCTCGCGCTGCAGTACGCAGCAGGCGGGTGGAACGTATTCCCCATCCACGGGATCGTCGATGGCCGCTGCACGTGCGGGAACGCCGATCCGGACCACGCCGGCGGCAAGCACCCGGCTACCAGGAACGGCCTGCTGGACGCCACCACCGATCCGGCCATCGTCCGGTCGTGGTGGCAGGCGATGCCGGACGCGAACGTAGCGATCCGCTGCGGTGCCGCGTCCGGTCTCGTCGTGCTGGACGTCGACCCCGCGCACGGCGGTGACGACAGCCTCCGCGTCCTGGTAGCCAAGCACGGCCCGCTGCCCGCCACCCTGGAGGCCGCAACCGGCGGGGGCGGGCGACACCTGTTCTTCCGGCACCCCGGCCGTCCGGTGCGCAGCAGCGCCGGTACGCTGGGCAGCGGCCTGGACGTCCGCGCCGATGGCGGATACGTCGTGGGACCACCCTCGCTGCACGCCAGCGGCCGACGGTACGCGTGGCTCGGTGCTGGCCGGCTGGCAGCGGCGCCGGAGTGGATCCTCGAACCGCCCGCGAAGAACGGACACCGGCCCGCTGCCGCGATCCCCGAGACCATCTCCGCCGGCCAGCGCAACGCGACGCTCTTTAGCCTCGCAGGCTCGATGCGGCACCGCGGCATGACCGTCGACGAGATCGAGGTGGCGCTAACGGCGGTGAACGAGCGCTGCGGTCCTCCCCTGCCCGCCGACGAGGTGCGTCGGATGGCCGAGAGCACCGGCCGCTACGCCCCGGCGGCCGGGCTAGGCGGTGCGCCGCATGGCGGCATGGCGGATGGTGACCCACCTATGGCGGATGGTGGTCCGCGCACGCGCCCCGATTCCGATCCTGTGGAGACCGATCATGGCGGCATGGCGGATGTATCCCCCCGTACGGAGGGGGCTGCGGGGGGAGGCCTCGGCGGTAGCACCGCCCCCCTCGCGGACACGCTGGACGCCGTGCACGACGTGCTCGCGAGGTTCGTGGTGCTGACGCCCGCGCAACTCGACGCGATCGTGCTGTGGGCCGCGCACACGCACGCCTTCGATGCCGCGGACGCGACGCCCTACCTGGCCATCTCGTCGCCGGAGAAGCGCTCGGGGAAGACGCGCCTGCTGGAGGTGCTGGATGGCCTGGTGGCACGGCCGTGGCTGACGGGACGGACGTCGGCCGCCGCGCTGTATCGCAAGATCGACAAGCAGGAACCGACGCTGCTGCTGGACGAGTCGGACGCTGCGTTCAACGGCGACAAGGAGTACGCCGAAGCGCTGCGCGGGATCCTGAATACCGGCCACCGTCGCGGTGGCTGCGCGTCCGTCTGCGTGGGGCAGGGGGCTGGTCTCGACGTCAAGGACTTCAGCACCTTCTGCGCGAAGGCGATCGCGGGCATAGGCGGTAACCTGCCCGACACCGTGGCCGATCGCGCGATCCCCATCGTCATGCACCGGCGCGCTCCGGACGAGGACGTCGCACACTTCCGGTTCAGGGAGGTGAGGGCCACCACGCAGCCGCTGCACGACGCGCTCGCGGCGTGGGCCGTGGATGCCGTCGCTCCGCTCACCGATGCCCGCCCCGAGACCCCCACCGCCCTGGACGATCGCGCGGCCGACTGCTGGGAACCCCTGGTGGCGATCGCGGATCTCGCCGGAGGGGAATGGCCCCTGCGCGCCCGCGACGCCGCGGTGGTGCTGTCGACGGGAGGATCCCGCGACGACGAGAGCGACGGCGTCCGCCTGCTGGCCGATATCCGCCTGGTCTTCGTGGAGGGCGAGACCGATCGGATCCCGTCGGCTGACCTGGTCACTGCCCTCGTGGCCAACGAGGAGGCTCCCTGGGGGGCCTGGGGCAAGAACGAGAGGCCCCTCACCGCGCGGGTGCTGGCGCGGCTGCTGCGCAGGTACGGGATCAGACCGTCGACCATCTGGCTGGGGATAGGCAGGACGCCGAAGGGGTACAAGCGGGCGGACCTCGACGACGCCTGGGCGCGCTACCTGCCACAGCCGCCTACATCCGCCATGCCGCCATGTACGGCCCAGACAGGCGTGGAACGGGCGCCCGGCGGGCAGATCACATCCGCCATGCCACCGCCTACATCCGCCATGCCGCCATGCGATGGCCCCGAGGGGGCGGTGGACGCGGCAGAGGCCGCGCGGATCGCTGCGTGCCGGGCGTTCGAGTGACGGCCCAGCGGAGGCCAGGCGGCCGGCACGCGGTAGCAACGGCGGAAGACACGAGGAGGCAGACGACAATGCCCACGAAGATCGACGAGGCCGAGGAGCGGGAGACGGCTCGGGTGCTGGCCGCGCTGCGGGACCTCTGGCGCGAGGTATCCGGCCTCGACTGGCACCCCAAGGACCAGATCCTCCGCGCCCTGCTGGGCCGCTACGACCCCTGGGTGGTCGCCGAGGCCGTCGCCGCGACGGCACCGAGGGTCGCGTCGGGCTACCTCCGCGACTACGCGTGGAGACCCTACCTGTGGGGCGTGGCCCGCCGCACCGTGGAGCAGGTCGAGCAGCAGGGGCCGGCAGGCCTGCCGCGGGGAAGGAAGGTAGAGGAGGAGCAGACATGAGGAAGATCGCCCGTATGGCCGTGGACGAAGCGGCGGGCAGCGCCGTCGGAGGAGGAGAGACCGACTATCCAAGAACGGAGGGAGGTCTGGCGGTACGTGCGGGGACAGCCTCACATGTGCTATACTTCAGGAGCAACCCCACCCCGGTGACCACCCCCTCCTAGCGCGTCCGACGCGTGTAGCCCAGGCGATCCGAGCCTTCTCCGCG
>JALYLZ010000055.1 GCA_030774015.1 Actinomycetota bacterium
CCCCTCCCCAACCCCCACCCCGGCGCGTGCGACGCGTTGCCGGGCCGCGGGGCCCGTGGGATTCTCCCGACCGATGGCTTTCGAACGTCGCGCCCTCGGACACCGGGCACACGCGCTCGTGTCGACCACCCTGGAGCGGGCCGGCTTCCTGGCCGCATTCACCGAGCGAACCGGCGGGACCAGCCCCAAGCCGTTCGACTCCCTGAACCTCTCCCTGGCCGTCGAGGACGAGGCCGCCAAGGTCCGGTCGAACCGCGCCCGGGTGGTGGGGGGCCTGGGGATCGCGCCGTTCGCCACCGCGGAGCAGGTCCACGGAACGAACGCGGTCCGGGTCGGCGCGAAACGTGCCGGCGCGGGCTTCGATGACCTCGGCTCCAGGATCCCGCGCACCGACGCCCTGTACACGGCGAGCGCCGGCTTCCCCCTGGCCGTGCTCACGGCGGACTGCATGCCCATCGTGTTCGCGTCGCCGGCCGGGGGGCTGGTCGCGGTGGTCCACGCGGGATGGCGGGGGATGGCCGCCGGGATCCTGATCCGAGCGGCCGGGCTGTTCGACGACCCCTCCGATGTCCGCGTGGCCGTGGGACCGGCCATCGGTCCCTGCCACTACGAGGTGAAGGAGGATGTCGCCCTCGCCGTGGCCTCCGCGTCGGAGGCCGGCGCGGTGACCGACCGGCGGAGCGGCCGGCTGTACCTGGATCTCCCCGGCACGGCCCGCGCCCACCTGCGCGCCCTCGGGATCCGCAAGGTCGAGGACACCGGCCTGTGCACGGCGTGCGAACGCGCGCGCTTCTACTCCCACCGCCGCGACCGCGGCACCACCGGCAGGCAGGCCGGGGTGGCCGTCCGGCTGTGACGTCCCGCGCCGGCCTGGAGGAACGGCTCGCCGCCATCCGGGCCCGCATCGAGTCGGCCGCTGACCGGGCCGGCCGGGACCCGGCGGAGGTTCGTCTGGTGGCGGTGGCCAAGGGCGTGCCGGCCGAACGCGTCGAGCAGGCCCGCGGGGCGGGCATCGAGGACTTCGGGGAGAACTACGTGAAGGAGCTCGCCGCCAAGGCCGGCCGGGTCACCGGCGCGACGTGGCACTTCGTGGGCGTCCTCCAGAGCCACACCGCCCACCGCGTCGCCGACCTGGCCGACGTCGTGCACACCCTCGCGCCGGGCCGCGGTCCCGAGCGCCTGTCACGGCGAGCCGAGCAGGGAGGCACCCCCATCCCCTCGCTCGTCCAGGTCGACTTCACCGGGAGCCGCGCCGGCGTCCAGCCGGACGACCTCCCCGCGTTCCTGGAGGAGCTCCGGTCGTTGGCCGGCCTGGAGGTCCGCGGACTGATGACATTGCCCCCGCTGTCCGACCACCCGGAGGACAGCCGCCCCCACTTCCGGCGGCTCCGTGAGATGCGCGACCAGCAGCGCGAGCGGTTCGAGGGGCTGCGCGAACTTTCCATGGGAATGTCCGCCGATTACGAGGTCGCCGTGGAAGAAGGCGCTACCATGGTCCGGATCGGAACGGCCCTGTTCGGCGAGCGGGCGACGGTGTCGCGGGCACAGCGGGAACAAAGGGAAGCCCCGGGCGAAGACGGAGCCCGCCCCGAAGGCGGACCGGCGGGCGCTCCGCAATAGGAGGCGATCGTGCCAGGCGTGTGGAAGAAGACCCTCAGCTATCTCGGTCTGGTCGAGGACGAGGAGTACGACGACGCGGCCGAGGCCGACGCGGCTCCCATGGCCGACGTCTCGACAACGGTGCGGCGCCTCGGCCGTGCCGAGGCCGTCACCCTGCATCCGGCCCCGGACACCGGAGCCACCGTGGTCCGCACCATCCCGCAACCTCGCCCCCATCCGGCCTCCACCATCCACAAGTCGGAGCCGAAGCGGTTCAACGAGGCCCGCGACCTCGGGGACAAGTTCCGCGAGGGGGTCCCGGTGATCATCAACCTCCAGGGCTGCGAGGACGCCACTGCCCGGCGCCTGGTGGACTTCGCCTCAGGCCTGGTGTTCGGCCTGGGCGGGAAGATCGAGACCGTGGCCAACCGCGTCTACCTGTTGACTCCCGCGAACGTCGAGGTTTCCGCGGAGGAACGGGAGCGCCTCCGGGAGGGCGGCTTCTACAACCAGTTCTAGTGGGGCCGCCCCGAGCGATGCCCGCGGGACGCACCGTCCAGGAGCCGGTCGCCCCGTGACCACGTGTCTGGCCCTGGGAACCGGCACGCGCATCGCCTGCGACCTCCTCACCGCTTATTGGGTCGTCCTGTTCGTTCGGATCATCGCTTCGTGGTTCCCGCCTCCCCGGTCGGGACCGCTCCACACCATCATGCGGTTCGTGTACGACGTCACCGATCCGGTCCTGCGCCCCCTACGCAACCTTCTTCCAGCTCTTCGAATGGGGGCGATGGCCATGGACTTCTCGCCCATCATTCTGTTCATCGTGATCTACGTGCTGAAGATTGCGATAGGCTGCTGACGCTTTCGATTCTGAGGGGAAGACAATGAGGAAGCGCAAGGAGTCCGGCTCCGACCTGGAGCTGGGCGGGGATTCACGACGGCTCACGCCGATCGACGTTCAACAGCAACAGTTCCGTCGGTCGTTTCGGGGCTACGACGAGCAGGAGGTCGACGACTTCCTGGACCGCGTCACCGAGGAGCTGTCGGTGCTCCAGGAAGAGAAGCGCACGGCTGCGGAACAGGGCCAGGGACAGGTCCTCACGACCCCGCTCGCCGACGTCGGCCAGGCCGCGGAGGCCACCAGGGCCGCCGAGGGCATCAAGCGACGGGCCCAGGAGCAGGCCGAGGCGATCGTCCGTGACGCGCAGGCCCGGGCGGCCGCGATCCTCCGGGACGCCGATGCCCGGGCGGGCACGGCCGCGTCAGGCGGTTCCGCCAGTTCCGACGCGCCGGTCCCGTCGGCGGCCGGATCGGCCGCGCTGTCGAGCTTCGTGTCCCGCGAGCGAGAGTTCCTCCAGCGGCTGGCCCAGCTCGTGCAGGGCCACGCCGAGGGTGTCCGGGACATGGTGCAGTCCGCCAGGCGCGCACAGCAGGCTCCCGCGAAGGCGGACACTGGTTCGCCGCCGGCTGCTTCGCCGCCGGCCGGCATCGCCCCGGCGGTGACCCCGGAAGCTCCCTATGCCTCGGAGGTTCCACCCGCGCCTCCGATCCCGGCCGCGCCCGAGGCTTCGCCGGCATTCCCGGCTCCGCCCGCGCCCGAGGCTCCCTCCGCGCCGGAGGCTGCGTCCGCGCCCGAGGCCCCCTCGGCGCCGATGCCGCC
>JALYLZ010000056.1 GCA_030774015.1 Actinomycetota bacterium
TGGTGGCCGGGGCTTCACGGCGCGGTGACGTCGTGCTGACCGGCGATCCACGGGATCTCCGCCGGCTGGCGGCGGTCGCCGGCACCGTCGAGGTCATCAGGTTGTAGCCAGGGGGATCCCGGCCGGAGAGCCGCCCCGGAGAGCGGTCCGGTCCCTATTCCTACCGCGGTGGGAGCGATCGGTGGGCCTGGCGCGTCTTCCCTGGTCAGCGGCGTGTCCCGATAATTGCACCCCACGGGGTGGCGGCGATCCTTGGACCTCTGGGGCTTCAGCTGAACCCGGAGAAGACCAGGATCGTCTGCCTCACCGAGGGTGCGGAGGGCTTCGACTTCCTGGGCTTTCACTGCCACAAGGTGGAGTCCTGGAGGTGGCGGGGTCGGTGGTACCTGCAGCACTGGCCGTCCCGGCTGGCCATGGCGGCCATACGGGAGCGGATCAGGGCTGCAACGGACCGACGCTTCGTTGGGTTGTCGGTGCCGGCGGTGGCCGAGAACGTCAGCCGGGTGCTCAGGCGGTGGCTTCCGTACTACCGCTCGGGCAACTCCGCCCGGTGCTTCTCCTCCGTCGACCGCTACGCCCACGAACGCCTGGCCATCTTCGCGAGCACCAAGCACGGACGCTCGGGGCGAGGCTGGAGCAGCCGATACGACTCGGCGTGGTTCCAGAGCCTCGGGGTGTACTGCCTCAGCGGAGGCGTCCGCTACGGGCCTGCGCATGCCTCGCGGTGAACGGTGTCGGGAAGCCGGGTGCGGGAGAACCGCATGCCCGGTTTGACAGGGGGCCGCTGGCGAAGCGGGGCCACGACGCGCCGGAACGATGCACCTGCCGGGAAACCGGCGGGACTGAGCCCGGCCGCCTACAGCTTGCCGACCAGCCAGCGGCCTACCTCACAGGCCCGGCTCTGGACCGACGCCCTCGGCCCAGTGGACGCTACGGTTGCAACGGCGGCAATCGAGGACCCAGGTGAGCAGTTCTCGCTCCAGGCCACCCTTTACTTGAAGCAGTTCCAGCCGGAGGCGCTTGGCGGCAAGCATCACCGGGTGGTTGGCAGGGAGCCCGGCCGCGTGGCCTTCCTCGACCAAGGCGTAGGCGTCCCGAGCGCGATCGGCGATGGCGTGGACGGATCGGTCGTCTAAGAGCCGCGTTTGGCGGCGATCTCATAGGCGGCGAAGTACAAGGCTACGCCCGCCAGTATCGTCCAAGGCCAACCAGCCCCGAGAATCCCGTCCACCGCGAGCACGATCCCCAGGCCCCCCAGCCCCGCGAGAGCCCAAAGCCTGAACTTACGGCTCTTGGTCCGCCGTGGTGGCAGGGAGGTTCGCCTCAGCCTCTTGCTCCGTCCTGTAGATGACCGGGCCGCTGGCGGGCCAATCGTACACGAGGGGGTTGCTCGTGTATCCGATGATGGCTCCCGTTGAACCAGCGACCGGTACCACGTCCGGGAAGTTGTTCACGATCCCGCCCTGCGTCTGGTTCGCTCCACCCCAATCGGAGGGTGACGAGCTCAGGGCCGCCGACGCCACCCCAGCTGACGTCCCCAGGACCCCCGTGACACCAAGAACTGCGAGCCAACGCTTCATCTCCTGGTCCCCTCTCTTGCCTACGAAGGTGGGAAGTAGTGCTCGCCACTGGACAGTGCCGACCCGGGATGCCATAGGTCATCGTCCGCGTACACCTGTCCCCGAGTCAGGGTGTAGTACCAACCCGACCCGCACGGCGTCAGGTTGTTGCCGTGGCTGCCACCAGAGGACAGGTTGTAGTCCTCCGCCGCGTTGTAGACCCAGTAGGCCTGGCTAACGGCCGCGCACAGGACGTTACCGGAAGGGGTATCCATGAACACGCTGTATCGGATGCGGATGAACCCGGCAGGGCGAGTCCAGATCTGTGAGCAGTGGTAGGTGACCCCCAGGTATGTGTAGTCCTGCTTGGTCGAGGTCTCGGCCAGAGTGTAGAAGACGACTTGGCCATTGACGGTGGGATGGTCGATGGTGCTCTTGTCCTTGAGGCACTTGCCGGGATCCCACATGGTCGTCCAGCCCTGATAGACCTTGTGGGCGAATGCGGCGGATCCTGTGCCCACAACGAGAACTGAAACCACGAGGACAATTGATGCGAGCCGTCTACCCACGTCCCCCCCTCCCCGTCCGCCGAAGCGGAAGTCGGCAACCCAGCCCAGGGGGGTCCACCGGCTCGGTGGTGCTCGGGGGTCGGAAGGTCCAGACCGAGCGTCCCCGGGGCCGGAGCACGGGTGGAGGGGAGATCGCCCTGGACACGTGGGCGGCGTTCTCGAACGAGGACCTGCTCACCCA
>JALYLZ010000057.1 GCA_030774015.1 Actinomycetota bacterium
AGGCGATCCACGCCTACCTCGACGCCTACAACGAGGCCCCCAACCCGTTCGTGTGGACGGCGACCGTGGCGTCAATCGTGGAGAAGGTCAACCGTTGTAAAGCCATTTTGCAGGCGGCGCACTAGGATGCGCCGAGCCCGCGGCCTGTTGCGCGGCTACCGAACGAGCTTGAGCCGCAGGCCCGAGCGTTCCTGCTGGATCTCGTCGATGAGGCCGTAGTCCTTGGCGGCCTCGGCGGTGAGCCAGTAGTCGCGATCGGTGTCCTCGCGGATCTTGTCGATCGACTGGCCGGTCCGCTCCGAAAGGATCTCCTCGACGCGGCGGCGGAGGTAGGCGAACTCCCGGGCCTGGATCTCGATGTCCTTCGCGGAACCGGTGACGCCGCCGTGGGGCTGGTGCAGCAGCACGCGGGAGTTGGCCGTGGCCGACCTCGTGCCGGTCCCGGCCGCCAGGATGACCGCGGCGGCGGACGCGGCCATGCCGACGCAGCGGGTGTTCACGAGCGAGCGGAGCACGAGCATGGTGTCGATGATGGTGAAGATCCCCGTCACGTCGCCGCCGGGAGAGTCGATCACAGGGTGATGTCGTCGTCCGACCTCGCGTCCAGCGCCAGGAGTTGGGCCGCGACGTCGTCGGCCACGCTGTCCTGGATCGGGCCGCGCAGGAACACCACGCGGTGCTCGAACAGCCGGGCGTAGGCGATGTCCGGCAGGCGTTCGTGAAGCGGTTGGCCGTTGGATTCCATCGAGCGCTCCCTTCCGATATCCTGCAACCTGTGAGTTGCACTAGCGTATGATGAGCAACCCAATGGTTGCAAGACAGACCATGGATGAGATCGATCGGGTCGAACGCCACGCCGTGCTCGATGCGAGCGTGCCGGAGGTGTGGGCGGCCCTGACCGAGGCCCGGCGCTTGTCGGCGTGGATTGGCGGGGACGTCGAGCTGGACCTCCGGCCGGGCGGGCGAGGGCTGGCGCGCCGGGAGGACGGCGCGGTCCGGCGGATCCGGGTCGAGGTGGTCGAGCCGCCCCGGAGGCTGGCGTTCCGGTGGTGGCCGTACGAGCGGGAGGGCGCACCGCCGGGAATGGGGACGAGGGTGGAGTTCGTCCTGGAGCGGCTCGCTGCCGGGACGACCCGGCTGACCGTCACGGAGTCCGGCTGGCCGGGGTTCCCGGCGAGGCCATGGGCCGATGCGCGGGCAGGGGTGTCGGCGTGACCGGCGACCGCGTCGATGCCGTGTTCTCGGCCCTGGCCGATCCGACGCGCCGGGCCGTGATCCGGGCGCTGTCGGAGTCCGGCCCCGTGACGGCGACGCAGCTGGCCGCGGCGCTGCCGGTGACGCGCCAGGCGGTGGCCAAGCACCTGGAGGCGCTGGCCGAGGCGGGTCTGGCGGAGGGCGTGCGAACCGGTCGCGAGAAGCGGTACCGCCTGACGCCGGCGCCGCTGTCCGAGGCCGTGGCGTGGATGGCGGTAGTCGGCGCCGAGTGGGACGGCCGGCTGGAAGCGCTCCGTCGCCACCTCGGGCCCGGGAGCTGACCCTGGCCTTTCCCAACGGGCTCAGCCCGTGTAGAACGCACTCCGAGATGGTCCAGGACACCCGTATCGGTACCACCTTGGCCGGCTACCGCATCGAGCGGCTGCTGGGCCGGGGTGGGATGGGCCGGGTGTACCTGGCCGAGGACACCCGCCTGGGCCGCAAGGTGGCCCTGAAGCTCCTCGACCCCGAGCTGGCCGACGACGAGCGGTTCCGGGAACGGTTCGTGCGGGAGTCCCGCCTGGCGGCCTCCCTCGACCACCCCAACGTCGTCCCCATCTACGAGGCGGGGGAGCACGACGGCGTCCTGTTCATCGCCATGCGCTTCGTGGAGGGGACCGACCTGGCCAGGCTCATCGAGGAGCACGGGCCGCTCGAGCCCGACCGGGCCGCGGCGATCGTCGCCCAGGTGGCCCAGGCCCTCGACGCCGCCCACGAGCGGGGCCTCATCCACCGCGACGTGAAGCCCGGGAACATCCTGGTGGGACGAGGCGACCACACCTACCTGACCGACTTCGGCCTGATCAAGCGCCGGGAGGCGGACACCGGGCTCACGAAGACCGGGCAGTTCATGGGGTCGGTGGACTACGCGGCCCCCGAGCAGATCCTGGGAGAGCCGGTCGATCCCCCCACGGACGTGTACTCCCTGGGGTGCGTGCTGTACGAGTGCCTGGTGGGGGAGCCCCCCTTCGCCCACGACCCCGAGATCGCCGTGATGTACGCCCACCTGAACGACCCGCCGCCCAGGGTGACGGCCACCCGGCCGGAGCTTCCCCCCGCCGTCGACGCCGTGGTGTCGAAGGCCATGGCCAAGCGCCCGGACGACCGGTACCCGAGCGCGGGGGAGCTGGCCCAGGCCGCCCGAGGCGCGATCGCTGCATCCGCGCCAGGGACGGAACCGCCACCGGGGCCGCCGAGGCGGAGGAAGGTGTGGCTCGGACCCGGCGCCGCCGCCCTTGCCGTTGTGATCGCCGCCGTCGTGATCGTGGCCCTGAGTCGCGGTGGTGGGCGTCCCGCCGCGTCGCCGTCCAGCGCCGGGCCGTCGACCGTCGCGCCGCCCCCGGCAGACTCGCTGGTCGAGATCGATGCGGCCACCGGGCGGGTGGTGAAGACGATCCCCGACGTCGACGGAACCAGAGGCCTGGCGGTGGGGGAGGGAGGCGTCTGGGCGCTTCTGCCGGCCCAAGCGCAGGCGAGCTTCCTGGTCCATCTCGATGCCTCGACCGGGAAGCGCCACGGCATGATCGGAAACGTCTGGGGGATGGCGGTGGGAGCCCACGGCGTGTGGACCCTTGCCTACTCCGGATCTTCCGGCGCCGAGGGCAGCGGATTACTGACCGTGAAGCGGGTGGACGCGGCCACTGACGAGATCATCGGCCGGATCCCCGGATCGGCAGCGTCCGCCGGAATCACCCAGGAAGGAGCCCACCTATCGATCGGCGAGGGAGGGGTGTGGGCCGTGTTCGAGGACGGCACGGTGGAACGCATCGATCCACGATCGAACACCGTGGCAGTCCGGAAGGACACCGGTCTCTCCCTGGATGGAGTGGCGGTGGGCGAGGGAGCCGTGTGGGCCAAGGACAACTTTGACAGCATCGTGGTCCGGATCGACCCGGCGACGGCGGACATAACCAAGACGATCCACCTCCAGGGAAGCCTGAACGGCATCGCGGCTGGATTGGGACGGGTGTGGGTCCTCGACGCGGCTGCCGGGACGGTGACCCCCATCGACCCCACGACGTATGAGGTCGGGACCGTCATCCGGGTGGGGCGCTCGCCGTTGCACATCGCGGTGGGGGCGGGATCCGTGTGGGTGACGGACGCGGGCGGGATCCTCTACAGGATCAATCCCGCAACCCTGGACGTATCGAGGGTCGAGGTGGGAGCGCCCCTGGCCCAGGTCGCCGTCGACGACCCCTCCCGGAAGGTGTGGGTCTCGGTGGGATCGGGGTCGTAGGGCTCCAGGGCGGCGTCAAGCGGGATACGACGACGGGTCGGGCGCAAAGGGCTGCGTCATCCTCGGCAGTGGCCCGCCCCGAAGGATGCGGGGATCCGGCGATGGTGGGCTCCTCCGTCCCACGCCACGTCCAGCGCGACGCATCGGACGCCGTCCACCAGGAAGCCGCCGTTGAACTGGGTGCCGAACCGGTCCGGCGAGGGGTGGCACACCTGGAACGTGACTCGGTAGTCGCCGCGGCCGACCCGGTGGGCACTGAATCGGCTCGGGTCGTAGATGAGCGAGGCATGGCGCCGATCGGCCGGTGCGATGGACAGCGTCGCCTCTCGCCGCACCACCGCCAGCACCTTGACCCCGTTGAGTCTGCCGTTCGGTCTGCGGAACCAGCTCGCCGCAGCGTGGGCGTACCCCGGGAGTCCGATCAGGTACAGGGGCCCCGCCTGGACGGCGGCCTGGATGGAGCGGCGGCTGAGCTTCCCGTAGACGCTGCTCTCGCAGGTCCGGACGAAGGTGTGCGCCCCGATCCGTGCGGCGCGCGCCACCGATGACAGGGGCGGGAGCGGAGAGGACGACGCCGACCGGCTCGGCGAAGCAGGAGAGCTCACGGAGGCCCGATCGGGTCCTCCGGTGCAGGCAACCAGCAGCGCGAGCATCATCGCCAAGGGACCGACGCGTTTGTGCATCCTGACCGAACATACTGCCGCCGCCCGCATGCGGTTCCCTTCGCCACCTGCCGGCTCCGCCGGGTGATTGCCTATACTGGCTACGAAGTCGTTCCGGGGAGCTCGGGCAACCGGGCTGAGAGGCGGGCTCACGCGCCCGCGACCCGAGGACCTGAACCGGGTAATGCCGGCGGAGGGAGACATGGCAGCGCAGAACGCCCCCACCCAGGATCCGCTCGTCGTTGCCGGCCGCGAGTTCCGGTCGAGGCTCATCGTGGGGACGGGCAAGTTCGGCTCGTTCGAGCTCATGCGCGACGCGCTCGACGCGTCGGAGACCGAGATGGTGACGGTGGCCCTGCGCCGGGTGGACCTGGAGGCCACCGGCGGTCCGGACATCCTGGAGTTCATCGATCCCTCTCGCTACCTGTTGCTGCCGAACACCTCCGGGGCGGTGGATGCGGAGGAGGCGCTGCGCATCGCCCGGCTGGCTCGGGCCGCTGGTCTTCCGGAATGGATCAAGCTCGAGGTCACGCCCGAGCCGCGCTATCTGCTCCCCGACCCCGTGGAGACCCTGAGGGCCGCCGAGCTCTTGGTGGCCGACGGGTTCACGGTGCTGCCCTACATCGGCGCGGACCCCGTGCTGGCGAAGCGCCTGGAGGAGGTGGGGTGCGCGACGGTCATGCCGCTCGGCTCGTGGATCGGGTCGAACCAGGGCGTCCGGACCCGCGACGCGATCCAGATCATCGTGGAGCAGGCCACGGTGCCCGTGGTTGTGGACGCCGGGCTGGGAGCGCCGTCGCATGCGGCCGAGGCCATGGAGATGGGGGTGGACGCGGTCCTGGTGAACACGGCCATCGCGGTGGCGCGGGACCCGGCGGCCATGGCCCGGGCGTTCGCGCTGGGGGTCGAGGCGGGACGGCGCGCGTACGTCGCCGGGCGAGGGCCCCAGCGTGAGGTGGCTGAGCCGTCCAGCCCGCTGACCGGGTTCCTGGACCGGCTGGTCACGTCGCAGGCCGACGCCGCGGTGACCGAGCCGTGAGCCGCGCCGAGGTCCGAACGGGCGGACACGGGCTCAAGCCCCAGGAACACCCGGCTCTTCGCCACGGCGATGGGTTCGTCCACCCGGCTCCGCCCACGACCTTCGCCGACGGGCTGGAGCGGCTGCCCATTCCGCAGCTGCTCGCTGTGGCGGAGTCGGCCGGGCCATCCCGCGTGGAGGCGGCTCTCCGGACGAACCCACTGGAACGCACGCTCGAGGACTTCGCCGCGCTGCTCTCCCCGGCGGCGTCGTCCAGGCTGGAGGACCTGGCGGCAGCCTCGCGGCGACTGACCATCGCCCGGTTTGGCCGGACCATGCGGATGTACGCGCCCCTGTACCTGTCGAACGAGTGCCTCACCACGTGCGCGTACTGCGGCTTCGCCCGCGAGCTGCCCATCGCGCGCAAGACGCTGAGCGGCGAGGAGACGCTGGAGGAGGCGCGCCACCTCCTGCGGCAGGGCTTCCGGTCCATCCTGTTGCTGACCGGCGAGCACGAGCGCCTGACCGGTGTGGAGTTCCTGGAGGAGCGCATCCGGCTGCTGGCCCGCGAGGTCCCCCAGGTCTCCGTCGAGGTCCAGGTCTGGAGCGAGGAGGAGTACCGCCGCCTGGCCCAGGCCGGCTGCGAGGGCGTGGTGATCTACCAGGAGACCTATCATCCGGAGACCTACGCGAAGGTCCATCTCGCGGGCCGGAAGCGCCACGAGCGGTGGCGGCTGCTGGGGCCGGAGCGGGCCGCGCGGGCCGGGATGCGCCGGATCGGGATCGGGGCGCTGTACGGGCTGCACGACGACTGGCGCTACGAGGCCATCTGCGTGGCGGCCCACGCGCGGTTCCTGCAGCGCCACTACTGGCGTTCGCAGGTCGCCGTGTCGGTCCCGCGGATGCGGCCCAGCGCCGCCGGGTTCCAGCCCCCCACGCTGCTGTCCGACCGCGAGCTGGTGCAGCTGGTGGCGGCGCTGCGGCTGGCGCTCCCGGACGCCGGCCTGGTGCTGTCGGCGCGCGAACGGCCAGAGCTCCGGGACGGTCTGTTCCGCGTGGGGATCACGCACACCAGCGCGGGCTCGCACACCGAGCCCGGCGGGTACGAGCAGCCGAGGGAGGCCACCGAGCAGTTCGAGGTGGCGGACCTTCGTTCGCCGGTGGAGGTGGCGGCGAAGCTCCGCGACCTCGGCTACGACCCCGTGTGGGAAGACTGGTCGCGCGTCACTCCCAATGCGGAGCGCATGCTCTCGCGGCGCTCGACGGTGCGCTGACAGGACTCAGGCGTTCGCCTTCCGTCCCACGGTGACCCACACCGTTCCCGTTTCCTCGTCCACGGCCACCGCCGCCAGCGGAGCTCCGATATCGATCGGCGATGCCTCCTTCACGGCCGGGTCGACGCGATAGAGAGAGCCGTCGAATGACGACACCCAGACGGCGTCGAGGCCGGCGGCGATGCCACTGGCGTCGACCCCGACGGGAATGGGATCCCCCAGGGACTTGGACCCCGCTTCGATGGGGGTGACCGTTCCGACGAACGAGTCGAGGATCCACAATGCCTCCTCGGTGGCGGCGAGTCCGTCGATGCTCCCGGGTACGCTCACGGAACCCGTCGTCTCCCCCGTGCTGGGGTCGATCTCGTACACCGTGCCGCCGAGGAGGTCCGCCGCCCACAGGGTGCCCGGCCCGTAGACGAGGACATCCACCCGTCCGGGAAGTGTCCACGACCCGAGGATCCTCCCGGTGGCCCCCTCCAGTCGGATGACGTGGCCGTCGGTGGTCGCGATCCACGCGAAGGCACCTCCCGCGGCCACTGACACGGGGCGGCCCTCCTCGATCGGGACCGATCGGAGGAACTTGTCGGTGGAGGGGTCGAGTCGATCGACAAACGGCGTGGCGCCCAAGCCGCTGTGCAGTAGCCAGACCGTGCGGGAGCCCACCGCAAGGGAGACGTCGCCGAAGCTCCCGTACGGGATGGTCTGGCGCAGGGTTCTCGTCAACGCGTCGACGTGGGCCACGTTCGACCCGGAGACGACCCACACGCCTCCCTGGCCCGCGGCCATGCCGCCGGTCCCGTTGGAGCCGCCGGCCCCGCCGCCGCTGCTGACGGACACGCCACGAACGGTCCCCAGGATCCGATTCGTGGCCGGGTCGATCTCCACGACCGACCCGACCGGCGGGCCGCCTGGAGCGCTCGCCGTCGAGCCTGTGGGAGGCGTGGAGGTCACGGGGCCTCTTCCCGACCGGGCGAGGACGACCGCGATGACCGCGAGGGCCACAACGAAGGCCGTGGACAATGGGAGGAGGGCCCGGCGCCCGCTCGGGCGTCTCGCCGGGAGGATGGGTGCGCACGCATCCCGAGCCGCAGCGGCCAGGGCTCCTGCGGTCGCGTACCGATCCTCTGCCTTCTTGGCCATGGCCTTCGCCACCACTCGGTCGAGTGCCTCCGGAAGCTCCTGCCTGGTCGTCGGCTTCGGCGGCGGTTCGTTCAGGTGGGCGTGCAAGACCGCCGCCTCCCGGTCCCGAGGGAAGGGCGGTTCCCCCGTCAGGCACTCGTACAGCACGCACCCGAGGGAGTACACGTCGGTCTGTGGGGTCAGCTGTTCGCCGGTGAACTGCTCGGGGGCCGCGTAGTCGAGGGTCCCCACGAACTGGCCTGTCCCGGTGACCCCGGAGTCCGAGGTGGCCCGCTTGGTCAGGCCGAAGTCGGCCAGGTACACCTTGTCCGGGGTCCCGGGCACCAGGAGGACATTGGCCGGTTTCACGTCGCGGTGGATCAAGCCCTCGGCGTGGGCAGCGTCCAGGGCGCTCGCCACCTGCAACAGGATGGACACGGTCCTGCCCGGCTCCAGGCGTCCTTCGGCGTCGATGAGTCGACGCAGATCCGTGCCGCGCACGTAACGCATTGCGATGAACAACGCGCCGTCCGCTTCCCCGGCCTCGTACACCGGCAGGATGTTTGGATCCTCCAAGGAGGCCGCCACCCTGGACTCCCGGAGGAACCGATCCCGGAACCTGGGGTCTGAGGCCAGCTCGGGTGCCATGACCTTCAGCGCCACCTTCCGGGACAAGGCTGCTTGCTCGGCCAGGTACACCACGCCCATGCCGCCCCGGCCAAGCACGGACTCGATTCGGTACCCGGCGATGGTGGTGCCGATGCGCGTGTCCGAAGCCACAACAGGGCGTTTGTACACCCTCCGACCCTTCTGGGGACAGGGCCGAGGGCTGGTGCAACGTTCCATTGCTCTTACAATCGACGACCGATGAGTGGCACCGGACAGATCGCCGCGATCTCGCTGCTGGACGAGCCGCTCCGGCGGCGGCTCTACGACTACGTGCGCTGGCGGCACCAGGCAGTGGGCCGGGACGAGGCGGCCGCCGCGTGCGGCATCTCGAGGAGCCTTGCCGCGTTCCACTTGGACCGCCTGGCCGACGCCGGGTTGCTGGCGGTGGAGTTCCGCAGGCTGAGCGGGCGGACGGGGCGCGGCGCGGGCCGGCCGGCCAAGCTGTACCGGCCCTCGGCCCGCCGGCTCGCCGGCTCGCCTTCACCCTCCCGGAGACCCGCACCGCGCTGGCCGGGAACGTCCTGGCCGAGGCCGTGGAGGAGAAACGCCCGGACGAGTCGGCCGAATCCGCGGTCCGACGGGTGGGCCGGCGGACGGGCCTCCGGCTGGGCCGGGAGCGGGGTGGCGACGGCGCCTCGACGGGCGGCGGCGTGTTCGAGGTGCTCTACGGTCTGGGATTCGAGCCCGAGCGCCACGAGCGCCGGATCCTGCTGCGGAACTGCCCGTTCCATGAGCTGCTCGATGAGCACCGGCACCTGGTGTGCGCGATGAACCACTCCCTGCTGCTGGGGCTGGTGGACGGCCTGGGAGCCGAGGGCGTCACCGCCCGGCCCTGGACCGAGGAGGGCTACTGCTGCGTGGAGGTCGCGCCGGCGTGACCCGGAAGGCCGCCCCCCGTCGGCGCGTGCTCCGGGTGGTGGAACGCGCCATCCTCGGCGTCGGCATGACGGTGGCCGCGTTCGTGGTGGAACGACGGCTGCTGAAGGCGCTGCGGCAGGGCGGGACGAAGCGGCCCCGGCCGATCGGGGAGCCGGACGGCGGCGCCCACGTCACCGCGACCGCCACGGCGGCCCCGCCGCCCGAGAAGCGTTAGCGGTTCCTTCGCAGCAGGTCGACCACCAGTCCGATCAGCAGCACGCCCGCCACGGACCCCATGGTGATCGGGATCCACGAGGCCACGGTTCCGTTGATCACCGTGATGGCGGCGCCGACGAACGCGCTCGCGCCGGCGATGGCCAGGGCCAGCCGCCGCCCGGTGCGGCGGATGGTCTCCTCCAGCCGCTCCGTTCCCCGGAACAGCACCTGCAGCTTCGGACCGGGGCGCGCGCCGGCCAGCCGCTCCACCGCCTCGATCATCCGCCCGAACCGGACCCGCAGCTTCTGCGCCTCGTAGAACAGGTGCTGCGGGCTGACCCGGTCGCGGATCTGCCCGGTCAGCCGCTTCACCACGAACTGCCCCGCCACGGCGAACGGGTCCAGCTCCGGATCCAGTTCGGCGGTGGCCAGCTGCATCTGCGCCAGCGCCTTGCCGGTGAGCATCAGCGACGTGGGCAGCCGGACGTCGTGGCGGATCGAGATCTCGGTCATCTCCTGCAGGATCGGCCCCAGCTGGATCTCGCGCAGCGACAGGTGCCGGTACTTCTTCAGCACCTGCTCCAGGTCGTTCTCGAACGCGGCCATGTCGATGTCGCCGCGCTGATCCTCGCCGGCCAGCATCAGCGTGATGTCGGCCAGGAAGTGCAGGTCGCTCTGGGCGAACGCCATGATCAGCAGCAGGAGCAGCTCGCGGACGTCCGCCTCCACCTCGCCGACCATCCCGAAGTCGAGGAAATAGATCCGGTCGTTCCACCACTTCAGGTTCCCCGGATGCGGGTCGGCGTGGAAGAACCCGTCGGTCAGGATCTGCCGGTAGTACGACTCCAGCAGCTGGCGGGCGGCCTCGGTCCGGGCCGTCCCCAGCGGCGCGTCGCGGATCGGCCCGCCCTCCACCTCCTGCATCACCAGCAGCCGGGCGGACGAGTAGTCGAGGTACAGGTACGGGACGTCCAGGCGCGGGTAGGGCTCCAGCACCTGGCGCATCCGCTCGATGTTGTGGGCCTCCTGCCGGAAGTCCAGCTCGCGGCGGAGCGACTCCGAGAGGTGCTCGATGATGGCCGGCATGTCGAACACCTGGCGGAACGCAGGCCGGTCGCGGGTCTTCTCCGCGAACAGCTCCAGCAGCCCGAGGTCCTCCATGATGTCGCGGCGGGCCGTGGGGCGCTGGACCTTCACCACCACCCGGTCGCCGGTCTCGAGCGTGGCCCGGTGGACCTGGGCGATGGTCCCGGCCGCCAGGGGCTCCGGATCGATGCTGGCGAACACGTCCTCCCACGGGACGCCCAGCTCCTCCTCCATCACCGAGACCACTTCCTCCTCCGACAAGGGCGTGACCCGGTCCTGGAGCGTGGCCAGCTCCTCCACGAACGCCGGCGGCAGCAGGTCGGGCCGGGTGGACAGGATCTGGCCGAGCTTCGCGAACGTGGGACCCAGCTCGTCCATGGCCGCCCGGAGCTGGCGGGCCCGGGCCCGGGTGGTCGCTTCCTCGTCCGGCGTCGCGGTCGGCTGGAACAGCTCGCGGACGTCGTACTTCGACATGACTCGGCCGATGCGGGTGGCCCGCTTCAACAGGTGGCCGGCGGGGAGCTCCGTGGCGCCGTCCCCCTGCGACGGCGCCGGGACCTCGACCCGGGCGGTCTGGTCCGGGTCGGTGTTCACGATGATCACCGAGCACCGCGCCATGTGGGACACGCGGTTGGGCACGTTCCCGAGCAGGAACTTCTTCCGCCCGCTCATGCCGACGTTGCCCACCACCACCACGTCCACGTGTTCCTGGGCGGCGACGTCCGCGATGGCCCGGGCGGGGTCCGGGTCGACGGCCACCCGGGCCCGGCCCCTCGCCCCCGCAAGCCGGGCCGCCAGCTCCTCCAGGGAGCGTCCGGCCTGGGCGGTGACCTGGGGCTCGACGGGCCGAGGCTCTTCCGCGCCGCCGCCCGTGTCCGGCACGATGACCTGGAGGACCAGGAGCTCGGCCTGATACCGGTCCGCCATGTTCGCCGCCCACTCCACGGCCCGGGTGGCAGTGGTGGACTGGTCGGTGGCGACGAGGATGCGGTTGACCACACGGACCTCCGGACGAGCACGGCTGACGGCGGATGGCGGACGGCCATTACAGCGCAGGGACCGGGCCGGCGGCAAGGAACGGCTCGGGCGCGGCGACCGTCACACGGCAGGCGCCCGGCGGCATAGTACGGGCGAGACGTCGAGAAGACCGGGGCCCGTGTTCGAGGAACTGACCGACGACGAGCTGCTCCTGCTGGCCCGGACGCGTCCGGAAGCGTTCGGGGCGTTCTACCGACGGCACGCGGAGGCCCTTCTGCGGTTCTTCGCCCGGCGCACGTTCGACCCGGAGGCGGCCGCGGAGCTGACCGCCGAGACGTTCGCTTCGGCGCTCGCCGCTCGCGGCAGGTTCCGGCCTCGGGGCGGGGGAGCGGAGGCATGGCTGTACGGGATCGCCCGGCACCAGCTGGCCCACTTCTTCCGAAGGGGCGCGGTCGACGCCCGGGCCAGGCAGCGGATCGGCCTGCCGGAGCAGGAGGTGTCCGACGCGGACTACGAGCGGATCGAGGAGCTGGTGGACTTCGACCAGGTCCGCCGGGCCGTGGCGGACGCGTTCTCGCTGCTCTCGGACGAGCAGCGGGAGGCGGTGACGCTACGGGTGGTCGAGGGGCGGCCGTATGCGGAGGTCGCGGAGGCGCTGGTGTGTACGGAGCAGGCCGCCCGGGCCAGGGTCAGCCGGGGGCTGAAGCGGCTGTCCGG
The DNA here is from genome assembly GCA_030774015.1 of Actinomycetota bacterium. Taxonomy (NCBI): domain Bacteria; kingdom Bacillati; phylum Actinomycetota; species Actinomycetota bacterium. The sequence goes on from JALYLZ010000057.1 coordinate 12,091, forward strand.
GCTGCTGGAAGGCCAGGTGCCAGAGCTGGGCGCGAAAGGAACGTGACGTGACGTGAAGACCGACATCGAGTACCTGCGCGAGCTGGAAGGGAACCTGATGGCTGCTGCGCGCCGGGAAGCGGAACCGGCGGCCGCGCCCGCGAGGAGGAGCCGGGCGTCGTGGCGGCGGGGGATGTCAGTACGGCTGGTGTCCGCCGGGGTGGCGGCATTCCTGGCGATTGCCGGCGGCATCGGGTATTTCGCCACGCGCGGCTCGTCCGCGTCCCTCGATCTCGCCTTTACCACCAGGTCGGCCGGGAGGGCCTCGTCCGGCGGGCCCGTTCCGGCGCGCCATTTGTCCCTTCAGGAACTCGCCCCGGCTGTGCCTGCAGCGGAACCCAGCCCGGCTTCCACCGGCCCACCCGGGCGCAGCACCCAACCATCGACGTCCAGCCCCGCCGGACCAATCGTCGGGCCGAGCATCGTGAAGACCGCCGCGCTGGCCGTCCGCGTGGCCAAGGGTAGCTTCGACCAGCAGTTCGCCAAGGCCACCGAGATCGCCGGAGCCAGCGGCGGCTACGTCGCCACGTCCAGCGTGGAGAACGGCAGGACCCACTCCGGCACCATCACCATCCGCGTGCCGGCGGACCGTTTCGAGGGGGTGCTCAACGAGCTCCGCAATCTCGGCCACGTGGACCGGGCGTCCATCTCCGGCCAGGACGTGACGGCGAAGTTCGTGGACCTCGCCGCACGCCTCCACAACTCCCAGGACAAGGTGACGGTGCTCCGACGGCTGCTGGCCAAGGCCCCCACGGTGACGGCGACGCTCCGGGTGAGCAACGCGCTGTCCAGCGCCGAGCTCGAGGTGGAGGAGCTCCAGGGCTCGATCCGGGCCCTCCAGAACCGCACCGACCTCGGGACCATCCAGCTCACGCTGTACGAGCGGGAGCCGCAGACGCCGAAGCCGCCCCAGACCACCACGCATCACACCATCGGCGGGGCGTGGAAGGGCGCGGTGAAGGGCTTCTTCGGCGTCGTGTACTCGGTCGTGGTCGGCCTCGGCTACCTCCTGCCCATCACGCTGATGCTGGCCCTGGTGGCCGTGCTGATCTGGCTGGGCGTCCGGCGGGCCCGGGATCGCGTGGCGGCCTGAGCCCGGCTCCTACACTGGAGCCGTGGAGGTCGTCGCCAACGGCAAGCCGTACGAGGTCGAGCCCGGTCTGACCGTCGCCGGGTTCATCCGTCTCCGCGGACTCGATCCCGGCTACGTGGTCGTCGAGCGCAACGGCGAGGCGCTCGAGCGGGCCGGATACGAGACCACCGCCCTGGAACGGGGAGACCGGCTGGAGCTGGTCCGCGCCGTGGCCGGCGGTGGCCGGTAGGCGGCTGCGCCGGCGATGGACCCGGCACGCCGCCGCGAACGCCTGGCCCGATCCCGCCTGTACGTGGTCACCGGGGCTCGTCAGGATCGCGGTGACCTGAAGGAATTCCTGGACGCCATCCTCGAGGCGGGCACGGACATCGTCCAGCTCCGGGAGAAGGAGGCCGAGGCGGGCGACCTGCTCCGGTGGGGCGAGACGTTCCGGGAGGCGGCCGAGCGCCACGGCGCGCTGTTCACGATGAACGACCGCCCCGACGTCGCGCTGGCCCTCGAGGCCGACGGCGTCCACGTCGGCCAGAACGATCTCCCTCCGGAGGTGGCGCGGCGAATCCTGGGCCCCGACGCGATCGTCGGTCTGTCCTGCCACTCGCAGGAACAGCTCGACGCCGCACCGCCCGAGGCCGACTACGTGACGGCCGGACCCGTCCACCCCACCCCGACCAAGGCGGGCCGGCCGGGAACCGGGCTCGGGGTCGTCCGCCACGCCGCCGCGACGGTCGAACGGCCGTGGTTCGCCATCGGCGGAATCGACCGCCACACGCTTGCAGACGCGGTCGACGCAGGGGCGCGCCGCATCGTGGTGGTCCGGGCCGTGACCGAGGCCGCGGACCCGGGCCAGGCCGTCAGGGCGCTGCTGGCGGGGCTTCCTTCCGTCTGACCCGTCGGTGCACCCAACCCAGGTAACTCCCCACTATGACCACGGCTCCCCAGGTGACCACACCGGCCGCGCCCCCCAGTGCGAACCCGGCCTTCGCCGTCACCAGGCCGCCCAGCACCACCATTCCCGCACCCACCGCCGGGGCCAGCGAGATCGCCAGGAGCGGCGCGACCCCCGGTCCCAGCAACCACTCCGTCCACCCCCAGCCCGCCACGGTCATCAGCACCACCAGCAGGAGGGCGACGATCATGCCCCGCTCGGTCGTGAACACCGGCCGCAGGGGAGCCACGGAGGGGAGCGGGCCGGGGGGACGCGGCCCTCGGAGCAACGCGACTCCCGGCGCGATGACCGGCGCGTCCAGCTTCGCCGTCGCCGCTTCGAACTCCTTCGGCCCCAGCTCCTGGACGAGCAGCACGGGGGCCCCCGCCGCGAGCGCCGGCCGAGCGGTCTGCCAGTAGGGCAGGTTGTGCGCGTTCACGTCCGGGTTCGGGACCCGGGTGAACCGCCCCGCCAGCAGGTCGGCCGGCTCCCCGGGGACCACGAAGACGCTCTCCTGGCGAGACGGCGGCAGCGCCGCCCGGATGGTCCGTTCCTTCAGCGCCGCGGAGATCGAACCCGACGAGCCCAGCGGCCCGACCAGGAACACCACCGGCTGCGCCGGCGGCAGGCGATCGAGGTACGGGACGGTCTCGCGGGCCTGCTGGAACGCCGTGGCGTCGAACCACTGTTCGGGCCCCTTCAGGTCCGCCGGGCCGTACCACCACTCAATGGAGGGGATCGCGAGCGCGGCCACCGCCACGACGGCCAGGGCCACGCCGGCGGGCCGGCCCACGCGGCGGGCCACGGTCCCGGCCACCGTCCACACGGCCGCGGCCGCCAGCACCACCCCCGGCCCCACCATGAACAGGGTGAGGAAGCGATGCGGCGGCACGGCCAAGGTGACGATGCTCACCACCACGCCGCCCAGCGTGACCGCCGCCCACGCCGCCATCAGGCGGAGGAACGGCCACCGCCTGGTCAAGCCCGTCCTCCGTTCCTCCGCGGCCACCGCCGCGGCGCCGACGGCGACAACGGCGCCCATGGCCGGCGCCACCATGGCCGAGAGGTCCTCGCGGAGCTTCGGCAGGAACCTGGTCTTGCTCTCGTGCAGCTCGAGCGTCTGCAACGTGCTGTGCAGCACCGGGTAGATCAGCACGGCCATGGCCGTTCCGGTGATCGCGCCGGCCAGCCCCACGGCGCTGGCCTCGGTGCGGTGCAGCGGGACGCCGGCGGCTCGTTCCCGGCTCAGGACGACCAGCGCGAGCACGAACCACACCGCCATCACCACGCCGAACACCGCGAGGAAGACCCAGTGCGACAGCCCGGCGGCCACCAGCATCAGGACCGCTCCCACGAACCCGCGGCCGGTGCGCACGAACCTCAGCAGGAGCAGCAGGCCCACCACCACGAACAGCAGCTCCATGAGGTTCGCCACGTTCTCGCCGACCAGCCGGGTGGTGCCGATGAAGGCGGCCGTGACACCGGCGCCGACGGCCCACCGCCAGGCCTCGCCGGTTCCCAGCCCCTCGGCCACCATGACTCCCATGGCCAGCGCGAAGGCCCCGACCAGGACGAACGGCACCACGACCTGGAGCTGGAGCTGCGACAGCCCCGTCAGCGACCCCAGGACGGCGGACAACAGCTCGTGGCCCGGCCGCGCCGACGTGTCCAGCGGCCCCAGCCCCACGTGCGCCACGAAGTCCGCCCGGTACACGTACCACGGCGTGTCCCACCCCAGCGGCAGCGAGAAATGCCGCACCCGGTACACCAGGAAATACAGCAGGAACGCCCCGACGAACATCCCGCCCGCCGCCACGACCGGCCACATCCGCCGAACCGCTGCTTCTACGTGGCGCCGCCCCATCCCGCTCGCCGAGCCCGGAGTGCCGCGCGTGGCCGGAGCCGTCCTCACGCCGTCACGCTAACAAGCGGACGATCTCGGCGGGGGACCGAACGGTCACGAGGTCTGGTCGAACGCCCGCCGAAGGAGCGCCAAGGCCGGCGGGTTCGCGCAGCGTGGGGTTGGGTGGGGACTGGCC
>JALYLZ010000058.1 GCA_030774015.1 Actinomycetota bacterium
TGCTGTTTCATCGCCTCATGGAGCAGGCCGTGGCCACCGACCCCGCCCCCTATCGCGCCATCAAGGGCGGACGGCCCTGACCCCAACATCTTGGGGTACTGGACCAAAATGGATACCCCCTTTTCGGGCAAAGCGCGCTCACCATGTCCAGGTCCAGGGAGATCTCCACCGCCCATCCACCGTCAGGAGCCGGGTAGTTGGTCCCTCCGTACTGGTCCACCTTGGTGAAGCATCCGTTGGCGATGGTGCAATCTGGCAGGCCGTAGTGGGACCGGTAGGTGGCCAGGTCGGCCTCGGCGTTGGGGTCGTCGTAGGCGTCCACGATGGCCACGGTCTGGCCGGATCCTGCGGTGGCCGAGGGCGCGTTGTAGGCCGACTGCAGGTACGCCGGGCTGTATGCTCCGCCGTCGCCCAGGGTGTTGGGGGTCATCCTTCCCCCCAACCCCACCGGCCTGCTCGCCCTGGCCGCCGCGTCGATACGGAGCCGGGAGAGGCAGGTCGCGTGGCCGGGCTCCGGGTCGGGACAGACGTTGACGTCGATCTCCCCGCCGGGCCCGTGATGCGCGCGGACCCCGGACGGGAGGGTAGTGCTCGATCCGCCGGGGCCCTCGTCCGCGGCAAGTGCCTTGACCGGGGCCGGGCCCGGGCGGGTCGCTGTGGCGGCCGAGGCCGCTGGCGCGGCCAGCGCCGCCAGGGGCACCACGACGGCGATGACGGCGAGGACCGACACCCTCCGGATCGTTCTGCTGGCTCCCCCTCGGAACCGCGCGCCGTGACGAACCGATACGGGCTGCTTCGCGGGCCGTTCCATGAGCGCTCCCCTCTGGAGACCCCTGGGGGACCCGAGGGTCCCCCCACCCCCAAATTCACTGTTCGACGAATGTCGATTGTGGACCTGGGGGCTGCGAAAGGCCAGCCCGCGACCCCCGGCACCGGCCGGGTTGGACGCCCCAACTAGAATCGGCGGCGATGCCGGCGACGATCTTGGTGGGCGCCCAGTGGGGCGATGAGGGGAAGGGCAAAGCTACCGACTTCCTGGCCGACCACATGGACTTCGTGGTCCGCTACCAGGGGGGGAACAACGCCGGGCACACCGTGCTGGCCGGCGGGCAGCTGCTGAAGCTGCACCTCATCCCCTCGGGGATCCTCTACGGCCACATCACCTCGGTGATCGCGGGCGGCGTGGTGGTGGACCCGCGTGTGCTGCTGGAGGAGATGGACGCGCTGGAGGCGCGTGGCATCGACACGTCGCGCCTGATCGTTTCCGGCAACGCCCACCTGATCATGCCGTACCACCTGGAGCTGGAGAAGGTCACCGAGCGCTACCTGGGCCGCCATGCCCTCGGCACCACGAAGCGCGGAATCGGCCCGGCCTACGCGGACAAGGCGGCCCGGATCGGCCTGCGGGTCCAGGACCTGGTCGACGAGAAGATCTTCCGGCAGAAGCTGGACGTCGTGCTCAAGGAGAAGGGCCTCATCCTGTCGAAGGTCTACAACCGGCTGCCCCTGGAACCCGAGCCCATCGTGGCCGACTACATGGGCTACGGCGAGCGCCTGGCCCCGCACATCGCCGACACCTCGAAGCTGCTGTACGACGCGCTCCGGCAGGGCCGCCACGTCCTGCTCGAAGGGGCCCAGGGCACGCTGCTCGACCTGGACCACGGGACGTATCCGTTCGTGACCTCGTCGAACCCCGCGGCGGGCGGTGCGCTGGCCTCCGCCGGCCTGGGGCCCCGTGAGGTGGACCGCGTTATCGGCGTGACCAAGGCGTACGTGACCCGGGTGGGATCGGGCCCGTTCCCCACAGAGGACACCGGTGAAACCGGCGAGACCATGGTCAAGCGGGGCAACGAGTACGGCACCACCACCGGCCGCCGCCGCCGCTGCGGGTGGTTCGACGCCGTGCTGCTCCGGTACGCGGCCCGCATCAACGGACTGACCGAGCTGTTCCTCACCAAGCTCGACGTCCTGACCGGGTTCTCCACCCTCAAGGTCTGCGTGGCCTACCGGGCGGACGGGGAGCTGTTCGAGGACATGCCGCCCCACCAGTCGCTGTTCCACCGGGCGGAGCCCGTGTACGAGGAGGTCGAGGGATGGTGGGAGGACCTCGAGCAGGTCACCTCGTTCCAGGGCCTGCCGGCGGCGGCCCGGAAGTACGTCGAGCGGATCGCCGACCTCTCCGGGGTCCCCGTCTCGGTGGTGTCGGTGGGGCCGTCCCGCGAGCAGAGCCTGGTGATGTGAGGGCATGAAGGTGCTGGTGGTGGGCCAGGGGGCGCGGGAGCACGCCCTGGCCTGGAAGCTGGCCCAAGGCCCCACGGTCGGGCGCCTGTTCGCCGCCCCGGGCAACGCCGGCCTGAGCGAGGTGGCGACGTGCGTGCCCATCGGGGCCGCCGACGTGCCCGGCCTGGCCGGCTTCGCGGAGCGGGAATCCATCGACCTCACGGTGGTGGGACCGGAGGCGCCCCTGGTGGCCGGGGTGGCGGACGAGCTGGAGGCACGCGGCCTGCGGGTCTTCGGGCCGTCCCGGGACGCCGCTCGCCTGGAGGGCTCCAAGTCGTGGGCCAAGGACCTGTGCGAACGCCACGGGATCCCGGTGCCCCGGTCCCGCGCGTTCACCGAGCTCGGCCCGGCGGTGGAGTTCCTGGACGCCATGGACCCGCCCTACGTGGTGAAGGCGGACGGCCTCGCCGCCGGCAAGGGGGTCACCGTGGCGGAGGACCGGGAGGCCGCCGTCGCGGCCCTGCGGGCCTGCCTCCAGGAACGGGTGTTCGGCGAGGCGGGCTCGCGGGTGCTGGTGGAGGAGTTCGTGTCCGGGCGGGAGATCTCGTTGATCGCGGTCACCGACGGCCGCGACGTGGTCCCGCTGGCCCTGGCCCAGGACTACAAGCGGGCGGGAGATGAGGACACCGGCCCCAACACCGGCGGGATGGGCGCCTACTCCCCCGTGAATTGGGTGGACGAGCCGACCCGGGCGGCGGTGGTTCGCGACGTGGTGGAGCGGGCGGTCCGGGCCCTGGCCGACGAGGGGACTCCGTACCGCGGCGCGCTGTACGCGGGGCTCATGCTCACGGAAGCCGGGCCGCGCCTGCTCGAGTTCAACTGCCGGTTCGGGGATCCGGAGACCGAGGCCATCCTGCCCCGGCTGGGCTCCGACCTCGCCGAGCTGCTCATGGCCTGCGTGGAGGGAGACCTCGCCGCGCAGCGGCCGGAGTGGATTCCGCAGGTGTGCGTGACGGTGGTCGTGGCCTCCGGCGGGTATCCGGGGGCGTACCGCACCGGCCTGGAGATCGGCGGCCTGGACGCGGCTCGTTCGTTACCAGGAGTTTTCCCGTTCCACGCGGGAACCGCGGCCAGGGACGGTAGAGTGCTGACGGCAGGGGGAAGAGTGCTCGCGATCTCCGCGCTCGGTCCAACCATGGCCGTGGCCCGCGAGCGCGCGTACGAGGCGTGTTCGATGGTTTCGTTCCAGGACATGTACTTCCGAGGTGACATCGCGGCGGACGTGGGCGCCGGCGTGGGCGGGCACGCGTGAGCGTGGGCGACGGCGCTTCCGGGCACCTGCCGCTGGTCGGCATCCTGGTCGGCTCCGCCTCGGACCTCCCGGTCATGCAGCAGGCCTCGGCCATCCTGGACAAGCTCGAGGTCCCGAACGAGGTCAACGTCATCTCCGCGCACCGCAACCCCGACCAGCTCGACGAGTACGCCCGCCTGGCCGAGGAGCGAGGGCTCCAGGTGATCATCTGCGGGGCCGGCTTGGCGGCCCACCTGGCCGGCGCCGTCGCGGCCCGCACGGTGCTGCCGGTCATCGGGGTCCCCATCGGCACGAAGTACCTGGGCGGCGCGGACGCGCTCTACTCCACGGTCCAGATGCCCCGCGGCGTGCCGGTGGCCACGGTGGCCATCGACGGCGCGGTGAACGCGGCCCTGCTGGCCGCCCAGATCCTGGGGCTGCGCGACGAGTCGGTGCGGGTTCGGCTGCGGAGGTTCAAGGAGGACCTGGCGGAGGGCCTGAAGCTGTGATCCCGCGCTACACGCTGCCCGAGATGGCCGCGGTGTGGTCGGAGCAGGCGCGGCTCGGGCACTGGCTCCGGATCGAGGTCCTGGCCTGCGAGGCCTGGGCCCGGCAGGGCCTGATCCCTTCGGAAGACCTCGAGGCCATTCGCACTCGGGCATCGTTCTCGGTGGAACGGGTGGACGAGCTGGAGCGGACCACCAACCACGACGTGGCCGCGTTCGTCCAGAACGTGGCGGAGACCGTGGGGCCGGCGGGCCGGTGGATCCACTTCGGGATGACCTCCAGCGACCTGCTGGATACGGGGCTGGCGCTCCAGCTCCGGGCCGCCGCGGACCTGCTGCTCGGTCGGGTCGAGGCGCTGCTGGGCGTGGTAAAGCGGCGGGCACTGGAGCACCGAGACACGGTGATGATGGGCCGGACCCACGGCGTCCACGCCGAGCCCACCACCCTTGGGCACAAGCTGGCCCTGTGGGCGTTCGAGCTGGACCGGGACCGCGAACGGCTTCGCCGGGCCCGGGAAGTCATCTCGGTGGGCAAGGTCTCCGGTGTCGTGGGCACGTACGCGCGGGTGGACCCCCGTGTCGAGGAGTACGTATGCGGTGAGCTGGGCCTGCGCCCCGCCGAGGCGTCGTCCCAGATCCTCCAGCGCGACCGTCACGCCGAGTACGTGGCGGCGCTCGCCATCACGGCGTCGTCGCTGGAGAAGTTCGCGCTGGAGATCCGTCACCTGGCCCGGACCGAGGTCCGCGAGGTGGAGGAGCCGTTCGCCTCCGGGCAGAAGGGCTCCTCGGCCATGCCGCACAAGCGGAACCCCATCATCAGCGAGCGGGTGTGCGGGCTGGCCCGGGTGGTCCGGGGCAACCTCCAGGCCGCACTCGAGGACGTTGCGCTATGGCACGAGCGCGACATCTCCCATTCCTCGGTGGAGCGGGTCATCCTTCCCGACTCCACCATCCTGGTCGACTACATGCTGTTTTTGTTCACCGGCGTGATGGAGGGGCTTCGGGTGTTCCCGGACCGCATGCGGCGGAACATCGAGGCCACCGGCGGCGCGTCGCTGTCCCAGGGCGTCATGCTGGCGCTGGTGGAACGGGGCCTGTCCCGCGAGGAGGCGTACGCCGCAGTGCAGCGGGCCGCGGCGGCGGCGTGGGACGAGCACGCGGACTTCCGGGCGGAGCTCCTCGGGCAAGCGCCGGTCGCCGAGCTCCTGCCGGCCGCCGAGCTCGACGCGCTGCTCGATCCGGCGGCGGCGGTGGGGAACCTGGACGCCGTGTTCGACCGCCTGGAGAAGCTGGAGGTCTCGCCGGGATGAGCGTGATGGCCGAGATCCACGCACGCGGCAAGGTCCGCGACATCTACGAGGCCGGCGTTGGCAGGCTGGTGCTGGTGGCCACGGACCGGATCTCCGCGTTCGACGTGGTGCTGCCCACGGCCATCCCCGACAAGGGGCGCGGCCTGACCGCCCTCACGCTCTTCTGGCTGGACAGGACCGCCGGCATCGTCCCGAATCACCTGCTGACGGCGGACGTCCGGGAGTTCCCGGCGCCGTTCACGGGCGAGCCCGAGCTGGCGGGCCGGTCCATGCTGGTGAAGCGTGCGGAGATGGTCCCGATCGAGTGCGTGGCCAGGGGCTACCTGAGCGGGTCCGGGTGGAAGGAGTACCGGACGTCCGGGTCGGTGTGCGGCATCCCGCTGCCGGAAGGGCTCCGCGAGTCGGACCGGCTCCCCGAGACGATCTTCACGCCCGCCACCAAGGCGGCCGAGGGTCACGACCTGAACATCTCGTTGGAAGAGGCCGGGGAGCTGGTCGGCCAGGGACTGGCCGAGCGGCTCAAGGAGCTGACCGTCGCCGTGTACGAGCACTGCGCGGCGATCGCGCGAGAGCGCGGCATCATCATCGCCGACACCAAGTTCGAGTTCGGGTTCGCCGGCGGCAAGCTCATCCTGTGCGACGAGGTGCTCACCCCGGACTCGTCGCGGTTCTGGCCGGCCGACCGGTATGCGCCCGGCGGTCCGCAGCCGTCGTTCGACAAGCAGTACGTCCGGGACTGGCTGGACGCCAGCGGCTGGGACCACGAGCCGCCCCCGCCGCAGCTCCCCGCCGACGTCGCGGAGCAGACGGCCGCCAGGTACCGCGAGGCGTACGAACGCCTCACCGGCGAGCCGTGGTCGGCGTATCTGGAACGGATAGGAGCCGCGTAGCGTGAAGTACCACTTCGACGTGGTGGTCCGTTTGAAGGGCGGGCTGCTCGACCCCCAGGGCAAGGCTATCGAGGACTCCCTCCCCCACCTGGGCTGGACGAACGTGTCGGATGTTCGGGTGGGCAAGCACATCGAGCTCGACGTCGAGGCGGAGAGCGAGGATGAGGCGCTGGCCGATGTGGACGAGATCGCCGCCCAGTTGCTTTCCAATCCGGTCATCGAGGAGGTCGACGTTCAGCACGGATCGGCCAAGGGCTGGACGAGGTACGAGGCGGAGGCGACATCGTGAGCTTGCTGCGGCCGCGCGTCGGCGTCGTCACGTTCCCCGGGTCGCTGGACGACCGGGACGCCTTGCGCGCGGTGCGGTTCCTGGGGGCCGAGGGCGTGGCGCTGTGGCACGCCGACCCGGACCTGCACGGCGTCGACGCGGTGATCCTTCCTGGCGGGTTCTCGTATGGCGACTACCTCCGGACCGGCGCGATCGCTCGGTTCGCGCCCGTCATGGAGCCGATCCGGAAGTTCGCCGAGGCGGGCGGGCCGGTCCTCGGCATCTGCAACGGGTTCCAGATCCTGTGCGAGGCCGGCCTGCTGCCGGGCGCGCTGATCCGGAACGCCGGCCTGAAGTTCGTGTGCCGCCGCGTCCATGTCCGGGTCGAGACCTCGCTGTCGGTGATCACGGCCGGGCTGGTGGCGGGCGAGGTGCTGGAGGTGCCGGTCAAGCACGGCGAGGGCCAGTTCGTGGCCTCCCACGACGACCTGGCCCGGATCGAGGGCGACGGCTTGGTGTTGTTCCGGTACTGCGCGCCGGACGGCGACCTGGACGGGGGGCGCAACCCCAACGGCAGCACCAACGCCATCGCCGGCCTCCGCAACGAAGGGGGCAACATGGTCGGGCTCATGCCCCACCCCGAGCACGCCGTCGACCCCGATACCGGGCCCGTCGGCGGCCAGCCCCTGCTGACCTCGCTGCTGGAACAGGCGCTCGTTCGGGCGTGAGGGCGTGAAGACGGAACACGCCCTGCACCGCGCGCTGGGCCTGACCGACGACGAGTACGCGGCCGTGTGCGACACGCTGGGCCGCGAGCCCAACCGCACCGAGCTGGCCATGTACTCCGTGATGTGGTCGGAGCACTGCTCCTACAAGTCCAGCAAGGTGCACCTCCGGCGGCTGCCCACCGAGGGCGAGCGCATCCTGGTCGGCCCGGGCGAGGACGCCGGGGTGGTGGACCTCGGTGACGGCCTGGCCGCGGTGTTCAAGATGGAATCGCACTCCCATCCCAGCGCGGTGGAGCCGTTCCAGGGCGCCGCGACCGGCGTGGGCGGCATCGTCCGAGACATCCTGTCCATGGGCGCCCGCCCCGTCGCCCTGCTCGACCCGCTGCGGTTCGGCCCGCTCGACAACCCCAGGAACCGGCTCCTGCTGCACGGCGTGGTGGCGGGGATCGGGCACTACGGCAACTGCGTCGGCATCCCCACGGTGGGCGGCGAGATCGCGTTCGCCGAGTGCCACACCGCGAACCCCACGGTGAACGTGATGTGCGTGGGCCTGGCCCCGGCCGACCGGCTGATGCGCAGCCGGGCCGAGGGCGAGGGGAACCTGCTGGTGCTGATCGGCGCGAGCACCGGCCGGGACGGGATCGGCGGCGTCTCCGTGCTGGCGTCGCGGACCCTGGAGGACGACGCCGAGGACAGCCGCCCCAGCGTCCAGATCGGCGACCCGTTCGTCGAGAAGCTCCTCATCGAGTGCTGCCTGGAGCTCATCGAGGCGGGGTTGCTGGAAGGACTCCAGGACCTCGGCGGTGCCGGCATCACCTGCGCCGTGAGCGAGTCGGTGTCCCGGGCCGGCATGGGGGCCGACCTCGACCTCGACGCCGTCCCGCTTCGCCAGCAGGGGATGGAGCCGTTCGAGATCCTGACCTCGGAGTCCCAGGAACGGATGCTGGCCGTGGTCAGGCCGGACCGGCTCGATGCCGTCACCGCCCTGTGCCGCAAGTGGGGGCTGCCCGCCCCCGTGGTCGGCCGGGTCGCCCCCGGCGGCCTGGTCCGGGCCAGGCTGGCCGGCGCCGTGGTCGCGGAGGTGCCCGCCCAGTCATTGGCCGTGGAGGGCCCCGAGTACCACCGGCCCATGTCGCCGCCGGCGGGACTGGAGGAACTCCAGGACGACGACCCCACCTTCGAGACCCCCAGCGTCCCGGTGGGCGAAGCGTTGCTGGCCCTGCTGAGCTCCCCGAACGTGGCCAGCAAGCGGTGGGTGTTCGAGCAGTACGACTCCCTGGTGCAGGGCCAGACCGTGCTGGGGCCGGGCGCGGACGCCGCCGTCATCCGCATCGAGGAGTCGCTGCGGGCCATGGCGGTGTCCACGGACGGCAAGGGCCGGTACGGCGCGCTCGACCCCTACCTCGGGGCGGCCCACGCGGTAGCGGAGGCGGCCCGCAACGTCGCGGCCGTGGGCGCGAAGCCGCTCGCCATCACCAACTGCATGAACTTCGGGAACCCGGAGCGGCCCGAGGTGATGTGGGCGTTCGCGGAATCCATTCGCGGGATGGCCGACGCCTGCCGGGCCCTCGGCACGCCCGTCACCGGCGGGAACGTCTCGTTCTATAACGAGTCCGGCGACTCCAGCGTGTATCCCACGGCGGTGGTCGGCATGCTGGGCCTGGTCGAGGACTACCGGCTGCTGGTCCGAACGGGGTTCCCGGAGCCGGGCTTGGTCGTCTACCTGCTCGGGGAGACGCTGCCGGAGCTGGGCGGCTCCGAGTACGCCGAGGTCGTCCTGGGACGCGTGTCGGGGCGGCCACCTGCCCTGGACCTGGACCGGGAACGGCACCTGCTGGAGCTGCTCCAGGAGGCGGCTGGGGGCGACGTGCTGGCCTCCGCGCACGACTGCTCCGACGGTGGCCTCGCCGTTGCGCTGGCCGAGTGCGCCATCGCCACCGGGACGGGGTTCGCCGTGGCGCTGCCCGGCGACCTCCCGCCGCACGTGGCGCTGTTCTCCGAGTCGGCGTCCCGGGTCGTGGTCAGCGTCCGTCCGGGCAACGCCGCCGCGCTGGAGGCGCTGTGCCGTGACCACCACACGCCCTTCGCCAGGATCGGCGAGACGGGCGGCCCCCGCATGGTCTTCGACACGCAGTTCGAGCTCACGGTCGAAGACGCCCGAGCGCTCTACGAGGCCGCCATCCCCAAGCTGCTCCAATCCTGAAGCGGTTCGAGTCCCACCAGGCCCACTCCTGTTTTCCCTGGTCACGCGGGCCCTCTCTGGCGACGAACTCGCGGGCGGGCCGCAAGGACTCGCGGCTACTGGAGTGCTCGATCAGGGTCCGAGGACCTCGCCGACGAACGTGAGGACCTCGGGCTCGCCCGGGTCGATGAAATGCCCGCCGCCTACGAGGATCGTTCGCGAGTTCGGGATCGCTGCGGCCATGCGCTCGGTCACGCGCCGAAATGCAGGAGGCGATCCCTCACCTGCGACGAGCAGCGTCGGGACGTCGATCCGGGCCAGGTCCGCGGTGGTCGCCTCGACCCACGGGCCGCGGAACTCGGCGAGGATCGCCGGCGAGTTGTCGACGAACATCTGCTTGAGGGGATCGGGGAATGACGCCCACTGTTCGTCACCGAGTACGCGGCGGAGGAACGTCTCGGCCACCGAGGACACGTCGCGAGCAGCCGCCTCCTCGACCGCCGCCCGCAGCTCCTCGGCCCACGCCATGGCCTCCTCGTCGAGTGTCAGCAACGCCGCCTCGAGCAGGACGAGGGCCCGCACGCTCGCGGGATGCCGCAACGCCAGCTCGATCGCCGTTTCGCCACCGTAGCTCCGCCCGATCACGACGGCCGGCACTGCTTCGAGGGCGTCGAGCAGGGCCGCCGCGTCTTCGGCGTGCTGGACGACGCTCGTCTCGTACGGATCGGGCCGCTCGCTCCTCGTGCACCCGCGCCGGTCGTAGCAGATCACCCGGCCGAGCCCCGACAGCTCGTCGATCGCCGCCGGCCGCCACACCATGGCCGAGGACGACGTCCCGTGGATGCACAGGATCGGGTCGCCTCGCCCATGCTCCTCGTAGTAGAGCCTGACGCCGTTGACGTGGACCTCGCCCATGAGATGAACTGTTCAACCTCCATGCGAGCCGGTCAAGCCAACAGCCCGCGGGGCACCGAGACCACGCCCGTCTGGAGCGCGAGACCGAGGAGGTTCGGCTCGACCCAACACTCGGCGATCCGCCCCTCCTCCAGCCGGTAGATGGCGATCGCGGTCCACGAAACCGGCTTTCCTGTGGGGGCGACGCCCATGAACTCCCCGAGGTGGGTGCCGCGCAGCGTCAATCGCTCGACCACGTAGTCCCCTTCCGCGACCAGATCGTCGATCGTCTCCACGAGGTCCGGGAAGGCGAAAAGGATGGCGGTTGGAACTTCCTTGAAGGCCTCAATCCCTTCCACCGCAGGCATGTTCGGGAAATGCAAGACGAATCCAGCGGTGAGGAGCTCGTCGGCTGGCACCGAATTCCTCTTGTTCGGAATCTCCTCGACGAAGCGGCGGACGACCGCCTTGTTCTCCTCAAGCCCCATCCGTGCCCCCTTTGTGACGATGAGAGGGAATCTACCGGCTGAATGTCTGTTTCAGGACCTCACGCCAGCCCGATCCCATAGCTTGCGGAGGGACTGCGCGTAACGCTCGGTTCGGCCCGGTGCGGCGGGTCCGTGCTTGCTGGTAGACGGCTTGCTCTTTCGCGGAATCATGATTCGCGGGTCGATGGTTCGAGTCATCCCGCCTCACGTTCCTTGGGACCGGATCGCTCTCCCGGTTCTGCTCAACATCACCGCCTGGCATGGCTTTTGGGATAGGCGATGCCTCGGTGCCTGATCGCCCGCACGACGACGCGGGTCCGGGCCTCGCCTCCTTCGATCGTGTAGAGAATCCGGTAGCTGCCGACGCGGCATGACCACAGGCCAAGGAGCCAGCCTCGAAGT
The DNA here is from genome assembly GCA_030774015.1 of Actinomycetota bacterium. Classification (NCBI taxonomy): domain Bacteria; kingdom Bacillati; phylum Actinomycetota; species Actinomycetota bacterium. The sequence goes on from JALYLZ010000058.1 coordinate 11,180, forward strand.
TCCTTGCCGAGGGTCTCGGGCTCGGCTTCGAGGAGCGTCAGGGTCTCGTCCACGGCTTGTTGCACGAGCCGCGGGAGCGCCTTCAGATCCTCTTTGGCCCTTCGAGTGAGGAGGAGCTCAGCCAAGACCGAGCTCTTGCCTCATTTCGGGGAGCGTGCTGAGGCGCCCTGCCTGGACGTCCTCCTCGCTCTCGCGGAGCGCTTGCAGGAGATCCTCGTCCTGAAGGATCTCCAGCGTCTCCTCGATCGCCTCCAGCTCGGCCGCCGGGATCAGTACGCCGACCGGTCGGCCGTTGCGCGTGATCACGACGTGCTCATGCCGGTGTTCGAGATCGTCCAGCAGTTCGCTCAGCCTGGAGCGCGCCTCCGTGAATGGCACCGTCTTCGCCATGTCGTGAAGTGTACAGAATTCTGATCAGCGCCTCTGAGGCCTGGTCAGTCCGAGGGTCGTTGGGTTTCCTCTGGGCGCCCGACCTTGCCGAGCGGTCGTCGAGGAGCGGGGGGCCGTCCGGGTCGATCAAGCCCTGGAGGTGGGGGTTCTCGATGCCCGCCGCGAGGACACGGGCCGCATCGATGGCAGAGTCTTCGCCGAGGTCGCGCCGGTACAGGTAAGGCTCCGGAACGGAATTACATGACTGTAGTTAGCCGGTGGCCCGACGGCGGAACGATCGTGTAGTTCCACTCACCGTGGAACCTGTGGCCCTTGATGCGCGGGCCGATCGCGGCCATCTCC
>JALYLZ010000059.1 GCA_030774015.1 Actinomycetota bacterium
CTCACCCATCGCTCCAGGAGCGCCCGGTCCCCCTCGGAGATCGCCACCGCAGCGGCAGGATGCCACACGACGGGAGGCTACCTCCCGCGTCTCCCTCTGTCAAGCTATTTGCGAGGCATTACACTAGCACGTGAGCCGCCACCCCGCCGCGAGTCGCCGGAGGCGGGCGTACGCGCTCTGATAGTTGATCGGGCCACCCCGGGCGGTACCCATCGCCCCGGGTCCGTCCGTTCCCGGGCATGGCGTCCGGAATCACCGAGAAGCCCCAGCCAGTCGCTTCGGGCCGAGAGGAGCATTCATCATGCCGGATTCCTCCTGGCCGCGTGGGCAGGAGTCTCCACAGTCGTGGGCGGAGCCTGGGACGTGGAGGTCAGCCCAGTTGACTGCGGGCGCTTCCTCGATATCGACTATCAGGCCCGGGACGGCCGGAGCACCAGCGAAGGGAGGCCCCGATTGCGCGCACGAGCCTTGGCCCTCGCCTCGGTTGCGGCGGCCCTCGCCGTCGCGGCGGTGGTCGCCGTGCCGGCCTCGGCCGGGGCGAGCTTCGACGACGAGCGCCCCGCCGGATACGGCATTGATCCCAAGCATCAGAGCAACTGGGAGCCGACGGTTGCCGTCGACCCCAATCACCCGAACCGCGTCTACCAGCTGATCACGGGCATCAACGCCCACGCCTGCAATGGGAACTGCCCCGGCACCAGCGTCCTGTTCCGGCGCTCCACCGACGGTGGGGCCACCTTCGGTCCGGAGAGCTTCGTGTGCGGGGCCGCCTGCAAGACCATCGGATGGCAGTTCGACCCCCAGATCCGGGTCGCCACCGACACCAATGCCGCGTGCGGCTGCGGGACGATCTTCGTCGCGTTCATGGACCAGTACGATCCGGGCGTACAGCTGTTCACGTCCCACGACGGTGGCGACTCCTGGAGCGCGCCCGTCTCCATGAACGGCGGCCTCACGTACATGGACAAGCCGATCCTAGTGATCTCCCCCTCGGGCAGGGACGTCTACGTCGCGTTCAACCACAAGTTCGACAACATGGTCGTGGCCTCCCACGACTACGGCCGGTCCTTCCTCTCACCGCAGAAGGTGAACGACGACGACCTGTGGTGGTATGCGAACGGCGGGGCGTACGCCCCGAACGGCGACGTGTACTTCGCCCTCGACGGCGAGGCCAGCCTGTCGGGACACGGACACGACTTCGACGGATCGGCGGAGGTGGCTCTGCTCCGCTGCTCCCCCTCGGCGGCCACGCCCTGCGCGAACCCCACGCTCATCTCGTTCGGCACCTCCGCGGCGCCGCCGCCCTGCCCGGTGCCCGGGTGCTACCCCGACTACTTCACGGCGACGGGCGCGATCGCGATCGATGGGGCCGGCCACATGGTGCTCGCCTACACGTTCTCCACCGAACCGAACGGGCCGAAGTCGCTCTACGTGCGAACCTCCGACGACGGGTCGCATTGGAGCAGCACCGTCCTCGTGAACGCCCTGGGCGACAGCACCGTGCCGCAGATCGACCGCGGCCCCACCCCAGGGGACTTCCGTCTCGCGTGGCAGGACGACCGGACCGGCAAGTTCAACACGTGGTACGCGCGGAGCACCGACGGCGGGGCAAGCTGGGGGCCACAGGTCCGGCTCTCTGACCTGGGGTCGGGCGCACCGTACAAGAGTCCGGACGGGTACACGTTCACCGATGGTGACTACTTCGGGATCGCGGTCAGCTCGACGGGGATCGCCCACGTGATCTGGGGCGAGGCGGACGGCTCGTCGCTCTACTGCTGCGGCGACGTGTGGTACACGAAGGGATCCTGATCGCCGGACGGTTCCTCGCTCGTGGGGCGGGCCTGGCGCAAGGCTCCTTCGTCATCGATCAGGCCGGTCTCGGCAGCCAGATCGGCCCTGTCGGGCCGCGTTAGACCGTCACACGCCAGTTGTCGGGACCGTCATCCATGATGGTCCGACCGTATCGCTCAGTGAGCGCACGTCGGAGCACCGGACTCCAGGCCTTGAAGCCCTCCGCGAAGCGGTGTTCCTCACCGCCCGCCTCGATCACCAGGATGTCGCGAACCGTCATCTTCGTGACGTGCGAGACACGGGTGATGTCCGTAAGCGGGAAGTCGAGGATCGGCAGCTTCCCCTTTCGGCGCCGCTCCAGCGCCCCGGCCAGCGCTCCAGCGAGCGGGCCGCCGACGCCACCGGCAAGCGTCGGGTTGAACCGCTGGTCGCTGAACAGCACACGGTCGTTCGTGAGGAGAGCGTGACCGCGCTTGTTCTTGAGCACGTTGCGCCCCATGAGGACAGTCGTGAGATCCGCCAGCTCCGTCTCCGGCGTGCCGGGTCGAAACGCCTCGTCGTCCATGGGCCGGATGGTATGCGACCGGGTATTCGATGGGAAGCCACGAGAGGGGCTCGAGAACCATCCGGTCCTGTTCCAGCCCGACGGTGAACGTTCCTTCGGCGTCTGCTTCTGGCGGGCCCGGCATGCAGGCCGAGGAAGTACTTCATTGCCAAAGCGCGCTCAAGACCGCGTTCGTGACCAAGTCCGGCCAGAAGCGGTCTTCCTCGGGCGGCATCGCGGGTCCTGGGTCACGCGTAGAGTGAGATATCCGGAAGTCGACCACGAGGAGGACTGAGTCATGTGTCTCACCTGCGGTTGCATGCGGCCCCACGACGACATGGGGAACCCGGACAACCTCACCATCGAGGACCTTGAGAAGAGCGCGGGGGCCAGCGGGGTGAGCCTCGACCAGGCAGTGCAGAACTTGGTGAAGACGGTGGACGTGGCCAAGGCTGAGACCGAGCACTCGCACGGTTAGGCACGGGAACTTGCATGCGGGAGGCGGCGCCTCGGCGCGCTGAGGCCCGGCACTTCGCGACGGTCACCTTGTCCAGCGCTTGGGCGCCCAGCCCATCGACGAGTCACACCGGCCCTTTCCACGGGTGATGGTCTGGCCTGATCGCGGCATCACTTCGGGGGCCGCTTTCGACCAGCTTGTTGATGATCCGTGAGGAGACTGGCATCAAGCGGTGGACTTCTGCTGAGACGCCTGTTTGCTTCGCCCCGGGCGTCCACGGGTCGCGGCGTGTCGGAGTCGATCGTCGACCGGTGGGGCCGGGCATTGGCCACGGGATAAGGAATGTCGCATTCGGCCCTTAGCAGCATGGCTCAGGGCCGAAAGAAAGCTCTCGGCCAGGGCGGCCACCATCTGTTCGAGGAACAGGGGATTGCCCTCCGCGATCGTCATGATCCGTGCTGTGTCTACCGCGGCCAGCGCCTGCCCCACCGCGAGGGCTGTCCCTACCGCCATCTCGGCCTCGGGCACGCCGTCCTCGAGCCGGCGCGCTCCAGGCGGTGTTCACAGCCGCGTTCATGGGCGCGGGGTGGCGGCTGCGCCAGTCCCTGGTGTGGGTCAAGGACTCCATGGTCCTCGGCCACGCCGACTACCCGTACCGCCACGAGCCCATCCTGTACGGCCGCAAGCCCGCCTCGGGAAGGTGGGGCCGGGGCCACCGCGGATGGCACGGCGGGTTGGACCACGACTCGGTGTTCGAGGTCCCCCTGAAGGTGGAACGATGTCCCGGGACATGTGTGCACGATGTCCCGAGACATCACATCCGTGCACCCAACTGGACAGAAGTCAAAAAGGTGTCCGCAGGTAGAGGGGCTTCCGGTCGCCCTAAGCCTCGATCCACCGAAACCCGGAGCCGTGCGTCCGGTTTGAACGCCTGAAACGAAGAAAAGGTGCCTCCCACTTGGGATGATGCGGTTGCGAACCAAGCACCCGTCCCAAGAGAAGGAGGCACCTTCCGGATGCGATCTTCCCACGCCCTCGACCGCGCTGAAATCACCTTCGACGACGACCGCGCCGTCGCGAACGCCGGGGTTGTGCTGACCGCGATGCTCGCCGAGCGGCTGGGGCTCGAGCAGCTCGTGGACGATGCTGTCGATTTGGGGGAGCGCGTCGGCGGGGCCCGGCCCGGACGCAAGGTCATGACGCTCGTGCAGTCGATGGTCCTCGGCGGGGACTGCATCTCAGACGCCGACGTCCTGCGCTCGGGTGACACGGAGGCCGTCCTGCCGCACCGCCCCATGGCGCCCTCGACCCTCGGGACGTTCCTGCGATCGTTCACCTTCGGCCACGTCCGTCAACTGGACAAGGTCAGCGCCGCCGCGATGGCCCGAGCCTGGGCTGCCGGGCCGGGCCGGGAAAGGCCCCCATGACGCTCGATGTGGACTCCACGGTGTGCGAGGTCCACGGCTACGGAAAGGGCGGGGCGAGCTACGGCCACACCCGGGTGCTCGGGTACCACCCCTTGCTCGCCACCCGGGCGGAGACCGGCGAGGTTCTGCACGTCCGCCAGCGCACCGGGAAGGCCAACACCGCCCGGGGCGTGGTGCGGTTCCTGTCCGAGACGGTGGCGAGGGTCCGCCGCGCCGGGGCCACCGGAGCGCTCACGGTGCGGGCAGACTCCGGGTTCCACTCCGACGCCCTGATCGCGAAGTGCCAGGCCCTCGGGGTCGCCTTCTCCATCACCGTGCGCCAGACCTCGCAGGTCAAAGAGGCCATCGGGGCGATCCCGGATGAGACGTGGATCCCGATCGACTACCCCGCGGGCGGAAAGGCCGCCGTCGGGGAGGGGACCTACAAGGGCCACCGCCTGATCGTCAGGCGGACCCGCCTGGTCGGTCCCCAGGCCGAGCTGTGGCCGGACTGGCGCTACCACGCCTTCGTCACCGACCGGGCCGGGGAGACCCTGGGCCTCGACGGGGACCATCGTCGGCACGCGGTCATGGAACTCGCCATCCGGGACCTCAAGGAGGGCGCCGGGCTGAACCACGCCCCGTCCGGGCGGTTCTTCGCCAACGCGGCGTGGGTGGTGCTGGTGACCCTGGCGCACAACCTCCTGCGGTGGGTAGCCGCGCTCGGTCTCGCGATCGAGGGCCCGGTGGTGGCCAAGACCATTCGCCGCCGGTTCCTTCACCTTCCCGGACGGCTCACCCGGTCCGGGCGGAGGCTTCGGTTGCACCTCCCCCGGCGATGGCCGTGGGGGGACTCGTTCATCGCGGCGATCGCTCGCCTGCGGGCCTTGCCACTGCTCGCCTGAAGGGACCGAACGCCTCGCGCACCGACGACAGGCATTGGTTGCGCACCCTGGCGATCACCCCGTCCGACTGTCCGCGAGCCCGCACGCACCCAACTGTCCACTCGACACCCTGAAACGAGGGCAACACACAGACCGGCGCCAGTCACGCTGTCGCTGGAGAGGTTCAACGGCTTCACGCCGTGAGGATCGGTGGATCGAGGCTAAGCAAGCGCGACGCCAATTCGGCGAGGCGGCTACTACCGCCGCCGAAGCCCGTGAGTTCCATTCCCGATCGCGGAGGCGGCGATAGGCGTACGAACCTAAGTGGTCGCCACCATAATTACACCGACGTAAGTTGTAGGCTATGGTTTCCTCCGAGAGGAGGGTGCCATGCCGAGGAAGAGCCCGTACAAGATCGTCCTCGACCCGGCCACGCGGAGGATCCT
>JALYLZ010000060.1 GCA_030774015.1 Actinomycetota bacterium
CCCTGCCGCCGCCCGGCCGGTCGCCCCGGTCATGGCGCTCCCCGCCCTCACCCTCCACGCGGGGCCAGCCACCCTCGGGCGGGTCCCAGCCCTCGCCGACGGGCTTCAGCGCGATGCGTCCCCGCTCGGGCTCCACGGTCTCGACCTCCACGGTGAGCTTGTCGCCCTGCTTCACGGCCTCCTCGACGCTCGAGAGGCGGCGGCCCCGGCCGAGCTTCGAGATGTGCATGAGGCCGTCGGTGCCCGGGAGGATGTTCACGAACGCCCCGAAGTCTGTGGTCTTCACCACGGTCCCCTCGAAGCGCTCCCCCACCTCGGGCAGCCGGGGGTGCACGATCTGGTTGATCATCTCCTTGGCCTGCTCGGCCCCTTCGCCCTCGCGCGAGCCGATGAAGATGCGGCCGTCGTCCTCGATGTCGATGTCCGCCCCGGTCAGGGCGATGATCTCGTTGATCCGCTTCCCCTTGGGCCCGATGACCTCCCCGATCTTGTCCACCGGGATCTGGATCATCTCCACCCGGGGGGCCTTCGGGCTGAGCGCCGAACGCGGCTCGGGGAGGGTTGCCAGCATCACGTCCAGGATCTGGAGCCGGGCCTCACGGGCCTGCTTCAGCGCCTGCGCGAGGGCCTCGGCCGGGAGGCCGGTGACCTTCATGTCCAGCTGGATGGCGGTGACCCAGTCGCGGGTCCCGGCCACCTTGAAGTCCATGTCGCCCAGGGCGTCCTCGGCCCCCAGGATGTCGGTGAGGGTCACGAACTCGCCGCCCTCGGCGATCATGCCCATGGCGATTCCGGCCACCGGGGCCTTGATCGGCACGCCGGCGTCCATGAGGGAAAGGGTCGACGCGCACACGCTGGCCATCGACGTGGAGCCATTCGACTCCAGCACGTCCGACACCAGCCGGAGCGCGTACGGGAAATCGTTCTCGTCGGGGATCACCGGCACCAGGGCCCGCTCGGCCAGCGCGCCGTGGCCGATCTCGCGGCGCTTCGGCCCGCGCATGAAGCCGGTCTCGCCGGTGGAGAAGGGCGGGAAGTTGTAGTGGTGGATGTACCGCTTGGAGTCCTCGGGGTCGAGCGTGTCGATCATCTGGGTCATCCGGAGCATCCCGAGCGTGGTGACATTCAGGACCTGGGTCTCGCCCCGCTGGAACAGTCCGGAGCCGTGGGCCCGAGGGATGAGGCCGACCTCGGCCGACAGCTGCCTGATCTCGTCGGGCTTCCGGCCGTCCAGGCGGATGCCCTCGTCCACCACGCGCCGGCGCATCATCCCGCGCTGGAGCTCCTTGAACGCGGGCGAGATCTGCGAGGCCCGCTCGGCGTACAGCTCCTCACCCCACGTCTGGTGGAGGTGCTGCTTCAGCTCGTCCTTCAGGGCGTCCAGCCTGGCCTCGCGCTCCAGCTTCGCCGGCACCAGGGCGGCCGTGATCCGGTCGCGGGCGAACTCCTCCACGGCCCGGCGGACGTCCTCGTCGATGAGGCTGGTGGGCTCGAACGGCCGCCGGGCGGCGCCGGCCTCGGCCAGGAACTGCTGCTGGAACTCGAGCATCTCCGCGAGCGCTTCCTTGGCCGCTTCCAGGCCCTCCGCCACGACCTCCTCGGTGGGCTGGGTGGCGCCGTCCTCGATGAGCTTCCAGGCCTCGTCCGGGGCCTCGCCCTCGATCATCAGCACGTCGATGCCGCCGGTGTCGTTGCGCCGTCCCGCCACCACCATGTCGAAGGTGGCCAGGTCGAGCTCCTGGTAGGTCGGATTGACCTTCCACTGGCCGCCGATCAGGCCCATGCGGACCGCGCCCACCGGACCCTCGAACGGGAGCCCGGCCAGCATCGTGGCGATGCCGGCGCCGTTGATGGCGGGGACGTCATACAGGTTGGCCATGTCCGCGGACAGGACCGTGATCACGACGTGGACCTCGTCCCGGTATCCCTCGGAGAAGGTCGGCCGCAGCGGACGGTCCACCAGCCGGGCGGTCAGGATGGCGGTCTCGGAGGGACGGCCCTCCCGGCGGAAGAACCCGCCCGGGATCTTGCCGGCCGCGTACATCCGCTCCTCCACGTCCACGGTCAGCGGGAAGAAGTCGATCCCCTCGCGGGGATTCGAGCTGGTACAGGTGGCGAGGATCTGAGTCTCGCCGATGGTGACGACGACGGCGCCGCCCGCCTGCTTGGCGAGCTTACCCGTCTCGAGCGTGATGTCGGTCCCGCCGATGTTGCGGGTAGATGTGGTGATGGTCACTGGTTCCTCCTCGTGAACCGCGGCGCGTGGCGCGCCTGATCGATACGCTCGGGCCGAGGAGGGGGCCAGTTCTCAGTGGTGGGCCTCAGGCCGAAGGGGTCTGGAGTCCGCAACTGATAACTGACCTGGTGGCTTCCCGGCCCTGGTCAGTGGGTCTCGTTCCTCTGGCCGTCTCCTTCCCTCGAATGCAGCAAGGGCGGCTTCCGCCGCCCCCTGAATCCCTACCGCCTGAGTCCCAGGCGCGCGATGAGCGCCCGGTAGCGCTCGATGTCCTCGTGCCTGAGGTAGTCCAGCAGCCTCCGGCGCCGGCCCACCATCTGGAGCAGGCCGCGCCGGGAGTGATGGTCCTCCTTGTGCGACTTCAGGTGCTCCGTGAGGCCCTGGATGCGCGTGGTGAGAATGGCGACCTGAACCTCGGGCGAGCCGGTATCGGCCTCGTCTCGACGGTGCTCCTGGATGATTTGCGACTTTTCTTCTTTGACCAATGCCATTGCGATCCGTTCGAGGTTACCACGCAGCCGCCGCGACCGGCCCAAACGTCCTCCGACCGGGCCCGGACGAGCACCGAAAGGTTCGCGCCGCCCCTACGGGCAGCTCACCACGTTGTCGCCGGAGTCGACCACGCAGGTGTCGGTGCCCGATCCCCCGTCGGCAGAGTCGTTGCCGTGCACCCCGTCCTTGACTCCCAGCCGGTCGTTGCCGTCTCCCCCTTCCGCCACATCGGCCGCTCCCCCGGCCATGCGGTCGTTCCCGGCGTCCCCCATGAGGTGGTCGTCGCCCTCCGCGCCGTTCATGCGGTCGTTGCCGTCGCCGCCGGAGACGACGTCGTCGCCAGCGGTCCCGGTGAGCTGGTCGTCTCCCCCCAGACCCGACAGGGTGTCGCCCCCGCCCGTCCCCGCGATCACGTTGGGCCCGTCGTCACCGGTGAGGGCGTCGGGGAAAGCCGAGCCGGTAACGTTCTCGAAGCCCGAGATGCCGGGGGTGCCGGTGGCCGTGCCCAGGGACAGGTCCACGGTTACTCCCGATGAGTACTTCGGGTACTTGACGGTGTCCTTCTGCGATCCCCCCTGGATCGGGGAACCCGAGGCCACGGAGCCCGAGCCCAGCATGGCCAGGGCATCGCGACCCGGGCCGAGGTCGAGGTCGTAGTACACGGCGGGGTCCGCTCCCTGGACCCGCAGGGTGTCGTTCCCCGCGCCGAGAGAAAGGGCGATGGAGGCCATCCCTGCGACGTCGATGTCGCCCGGGGAGGCCCCGGTCACGTACGTGACGGCGACGGTCCCGACCGACACCGTCACCACGTTCGGGGTGGTGTCGGAGGAGTCGTCCAGGGTGGCGGCACCGCCGTCCCCGGCATCGACCAGGTCGAGCTCTCCGGCGATGCCGTTCAGCGTGGAGCCCACGTCCACGGCGTCGCCCGCCCCACCCCCGGTGTCCGCGGTCGTGGTGATGCCAGAGGCTGTGGCGATGACGCGGGCGGAGTCGTCGTCACCCTGGCCGTTCACTGTGATCGATGACACGCCGTCGGCCGCCGTGGGGTTGTCGATGGTGATGGCGTCGGACCCGTCGCCCGCGTTCACCGTGATGGTGGTCTTGTTGGCCAGGTCGTAGCCCACTCCATCGGCGTAGATCTCCACGGTCTGGAACCCGTCCACCACCGGCCCGTCCTGGACCGTGATGGTGTCGGCGCTCGCCGTCGTGGTGATGTCGTAGGTGGCCGCCGCGGAGGTGTCCTGGATGTTCGGCGTGACCATGACCACCACGTCGTCCAGGACCCACCCCTCGTCCGACCACCCTTCGGTGACCGAGCCGCTGAAGGTGAAGGTGATGTCAGTGGCGGTGTGGTCGAAGGAGTCGTCGAGGTCGTAGCGGGCGGCGGCGATCTCGCCGTTCGAGCTCGTCCCCGGGCCCAGGAGGTCGCCGGTGGCGGCCGATCCGGTGGTCCCCGCGTTCGGCACCACGCACCCTGCCTCGGAGCACGTGCAGGTGTAGGGGTCCGGGTAGTCCTGGGTGTACCCCGGGTAGTTGGAGAACGTGGTCAGGGGCTGGATGTCCGATGCCGCGCCGGTGGCGTCCAGGTCCCAGAAGTCCGGACCGAACCCGTGGGGGCTCGTTCCCGTCCCAGGACCGCAGGGTGTACAGCTGGAACGAGAGGTCCACCGCGGAGTGGGTCGGAAGCCCGGTGAGGGTGAGGGTGGTGCCGGAGCCGAACGGCTTGTTCCCGCACACCGTTCCGGACGGGGTGTACCAGCACCCCGAATCGTCGCTCGCCAGGACGTGGTCGGAGCTCGGCGTGTCCAGGATCCCGGCCCCGGACCACTCGGGGCCGATGGACGTGCCGAAGTCGTTGCTGTACACCGTCGCAGGCGCCAGGTTGAAGTCGTTGCTGTAGACCGTGGTGGGACTGGTTCCCGATGCAGTACCAGCCCGAATGGCGCTCGACACGAGAGCCAACATGAGAAACGCGGGAACGATCGACCCGTGACGCAGGCCCTCCGAAGCGAAACGCGTATCGGCCTGGCCCCCCCTCCCAAGGTAGCCAACGGCCGACCGGGGGGCGGCCAAGCGGGCCGCAGCCCCGGCCGATCGGCCCAATCGTGCTCCCCCTCCGGGCACGCCACAAGATGCGCTTCGGCGCAACCTCCCCGGGGCCACCGAAGGCTGAGTCCTCGGGCGCAGCAATGGTGGCCGTGGTCCCGTCAGCGCAGCACGGGGTGGCCGCTGGAGGCGATGTAGGCGGGGATGAGTCGCGCGGTCATCGTTCCGTCGGGCTTGACCACCACCTCGGCCACCGCGGTGGTGGAGCCCTCGACCGAGAAAGCGGGCCACACGAAGTTTCCCAGGCTCCAGAAGATGGGCTTTCCCTGGTAGACGGAGAGCGGCTGGAGCCGGTGGGAGTGGCCGCCGAAGATGACGTCCGCGCCGGCCGCGATGAACTGATGCGCCTGCTCGACCTGGTAGTCCCGGGGCTGGGTGTCCAGCTCGACGCCCCAGTGGATGTCCACGACCACGAGGTCCGCCTTCGAGGCCGCCTCCCGGATCTCCTCCACCATGCAGCCCACGTCGTGGCCGCACGCCGTCCCGGGGTGGTCGGCCGTGGCGACGGCCTCGGGATACGGGTCGACCACCTCGTCGATCCCCACCACGGCGATCTTCCATCCCTTGATCTCGAACAGGGCGGCCTCGGCGGCCTCGTCGGCGTCCTTTCCCGCGCCGACGGGCGCGATCCCCGCCTTCTCCAGGTTCCGGCGCGAGTCGACCACGGCGTCCGGGCCGTAGTCGTACGCGTGGTTGTTGGCGAGGTTGCCGACCTCGATGCCCCCGGCCTTCAGGGCCGGCAGCGCGTCGGGGTCGCACCGGAAGTTGAACGTCTTCGGCACGGCGGCGCCGAGCGTCGACACCGCGCACTCGAAGTTCGCCACGGTGAGGTCGTCCTGCTTGAACAGCCCGTTCAGCCCCGACAGGGCGTAGTCCCAGCCGTACGTCCGAAGGTTCGGGATGTAGCTGGGGTCGAAGTTGGTGTCGCCCGCGCCGTGGATGAGGAGCCGGCCGCGGTGTGCCGGGGTCGGACTCGGGGCGGGCGAGGACGCCGATGGCACCGGGCCGGTGGGGCTCGATCGGGCCAGCGGGGCCGACGCGCCCGGCCCGGGCGACGTGGCCGTGGCCGGATGGTCCCCGAGCGTTCGCAGATAGAGGGCGAGCCCGGCCACCCCGGCCAGACCGATCGCCACGAGCGCGAACGGGATCCTCGAACGGGGAGGCGGGCGGTGGCGGCCGGGCACCCTAGCGCGTTGCCGGCGGGCCGCGGCCGACCAGCTGCCGGGTCCGCTCCACGTCCTCGGCGATCTGGTCGGCCAGGGCCTCGGCACTCTCGAAGGCGATCTCGTCGTGGAGCCTGGTCCAGAACTCGATCTCCAGGGTCTCCCCCACCAGGTCCCCCTGGAAGTCCAGCAGGTAGGCCTCGATGTGCACCGGTTCCGCCCCGAAGGTGGGGTTTCCCCCGATGTTGATGGCCGCCACGAACTCGCCCCGGGGCCCGCGGGCGATGCCGGCGTAGGCGCCCTCGTCGGGGAGCAGGATGCTGGGAGGGGTCTCCAGGTTCGCCGTGGGCCATCCCAGGCCCGTTCCCCGGCCGGCGCCGCGGACCACGCGACCCTCCACCGAGTACCGCCGGCCCAGTGCCCGCTCGGGCCATTCCAGGTCCCCCGCCACCAGCGCTTCCCGGATGGAGGTGGACGACACCCCGCGCCCGTTCAGCCGCAGCAGGGCCATGCCCTCGACCGTGAACCCCATGCCCTCACCCAGCTCGGCCAGCACGAGGAGGTTCCCCATGGCCCGGTGCCCGAAGGTGAAGTTCGTGCCGACGACCACGTGCTCGGCCCGCAGCCCGTCCGCGAGGACACGCTTTGCGAACTCGTCGGGCTGCCACCGCGAGAGGTCCTCGGTGAACTCGAGGACCAGGAGCCGGTCCACACCCAGTGCGGAGACCAGCTCGATCTTCCGCTCCAGCGTGGTGAGCAGCAGCGGCGCCTTGCCGGGACTCAGCGTCTCCAGGGGATGGCGGTCGAACGTCACCGCCACCGCGTCGAGGCCGCGCTGCGCCGCCACGTCGACCGTTCGCCGGATCACGGCCTGATGCCCGCGGTGCACGCCGTCGAAGAAGCCGATGGTGACGGCGGCGGGCCGGCCCTCCGCTTCCAGCTGGTCGATGCCCCGGAGCACGTCCATGGCGGTGAGGGTAACGGACGGAGGGACGCTCAGACCCGAGGACCGAGCACCATCTCGGGTACGGCCTTGGCCCCGTCGTCGCGGTACACAGCGATCAGCCGAGCGTCGGGGCCCAGGACGGCGTAGGGCCCCTCGATGCCCGCCGGGCCAAGGGGACGCCCGTTCGCCGCGGCTCCGGCTTCCTCCTGTTCCAGGAAGATGGACGGAAGATGGGGCACGGCCGCCTCGACGGGCAGGGGTGGCTTCCGCCCCAGCTCGCCGATGGGCACCGCGTCCTCCAGCGAGAACGGCCCGACACTCGTTCGAACCAGCCTGGTCAGGTGGGCGCCGGACCCGAGCGCGGCACCCACGTCCGCCACCAGGACGCGGACGTAGGTCCCGCTGGAGCACGACACGCGGAACTCGAAGTCCGCGCCGTCGAACCCGAGGAGGTCGAAGGCGTCCACCCGGATGGGCCGTGCGGGGGCCTCGATGGCCCGGCCGGCCCGGGCGGCCCGGTGCAGGACCTGTCCGCCCACCTTCACCGCCGAATAGGCCGGTGGCCGCTGTTCGATGTCGCCCACGAAGCGCCGCATGGCGCCCTCCAGGTCGGGCCGTGACACGGTGACCGGGGCGGTCCGTACCACCTCTCCCTCGGCGTCGAGCGTGTCGGTTTCCACGCCCAGGCGAGCGGTCCCCTCGTACGTCTTGGGCAGCCCCGACAGGAACCGCAGCAGTCGCGTGGCGCGTCCCACCCCCACCAGCAGGAGCCCGGTGGCCATGGGATCGAGCGTCCCGGCGTGGCCGACCTTGCGGGTCCCCAGGCGACGCCGGACGGCGTCGACCACGTCGTGCGAGGTGATACCGCCGGGCTTGTCGACGAGCAGCAGCCCTTCCGGCGCGGTCATCCTCGAGCCGCGGCCTGCTCCCGCAGCGCCTCGGCGATCTGGCGCACCGTCTCCTCCAGCCCGACCTTGGAGGTGAACCCGGCGGCCAGCCGGTGCCCGCCTCCACCGAAGCGCGCCGCCAGCGCGGCCAGGTCGGCGCCCCCTCGCGACCGCATGCTGACCTTGAACCGGCCGTCGCGCTGCTGCTTCAGCACGGCGGCCACGTCGGCCTCGCGCGCCGTCCGCACGACGTCGATGAGGTCGTCGCCCTCGGTGGGGTGGATACCGGCGTCCTGGATGTCTGCCTGGGTCAGGTACGTCCACACCAGGCCGGCCTCGGGGTCGAACGCGACCCGGTGCAGCGCGGTGCCCAGAAGCTTCAGGTAGGCCAGCCCGTTGTCCTCGAACAGGGCCTGGGCCAGCTTGGCGTGGTCGAACGGGTGTTGCCGGAGCTCGGCCGCCAGCCGGAGCGTCTCCGGAGAGGTCGCCTCGTACTGGAACCGGCCGGTGTCCGTGACCAGGCCCGCGTACAGGCAGGCCGCGGCCTCAGCGGGGATCTCCCCGCCCATGCGTTGCATCAGCCGGAACACCATCTCGGCGGTCGACGACGCCTTGGGGTCGATGAGCGGCACCGTTCCCAGGCCCTCGTTGCTGGCGTGGTGGTCGATCCACACGACGTTCCGCGCTCGGGCCACCGTGGCCGCCAGCTGGCCGAGGCGGTCCAGCGAGGCACAGTCCAGCGTAACGAGCACCTCCGGAGCCTTCGGGAACCGGCGCGGATGCACCAGGGCGTCGCTACCCGGGAGTTCCTTCAGCCACCGGGGGTGCTCGAACGGGTCGTTCCCGTACGAGCACACCGTTCGCTTCCCCCGGGCCCGCAGGAACGCGGACAGCCCCAGCATCGAGCCCAGCGCGTCGGCGTCGGGGTTGATGTGGCAGGACAGGGCGACCTCCGTCGCCCCCTCCAGCACCTCCGCCGCCCGAGACAGGGCGTCGCCCTGGTCCACCGCGACCGGTTCAGCCCTCGCCACCGCCACCCTCCCTCTCGTGGATCCGCTCGAGGAGCTCGTCGACACGGCGAGCCCGCTCGAGCTCCGTATCCTCCTCGAACTCCAGGTCCGGCACGAACTTGATCCGGACCTCCTTTCCCAGGACGGCTCGCAGGTGCGACCGAGCCGACCGCAGGGCCGCGCGCGTGCCCTTGCGGGCCGCGTCGTCGCCGAGCACCGTGTAGAACACCCGGGCCTTCCGGAGGTCGGCCGTCACCCGCACGCCGGTGACCGTGACGAAGCCGAGCCGCGGGTCCTTCAGCCGGCCGATCTCCCAGGCCAGGATCTCGCGCAGCTCCTCGGACACCCGGTCCAGACGTTCAGTCATCGTCGGGATAGTGCAGGGTCAGGTCGGAGTCGATCAGCTCGGTCGGTCCGAACCGGTCGATGAACTTCGCCACCTCGTGGAGGACCTTCCGGACCTGGTAGGACTCCCCGGAGGTCACCGCCACGGCCAGGGTTGTGCGCTGCCACAGGTCGTGGTGGTCGACCTCGGCCACGGACACGTTGAACTTCTGGCGGATCCCCGCGGTCAGCGCCTTCACCACGTGGCGTTTCTCCTTGAGCGACGTGCATCCCGGGATGCGGAGATCGAACCTCTCCAGGCCTACCAGCATGCTCGAGCGTTCCTCGGGGCGACCGTCAGAGCGAGCGGGGGATCTCGCGGACCTCGAACGTCTCGATGACGTCGCCTTCCTTGACATCCTGGAAGTTCTCCAGCCCGATGCCGCACTCGAACCCCTCCGCCACCTCACGGACGTCGTCCTTGAACCGCCGGAGCGATCCCACCTGGCCCTCGTAGACGATCACGCCGTCGCGGACCAGGCGGGCCCGGGCGCCCCGGGTGATGGTGCCGCGGGTGACGTAGCACCCCGCCACGGCTCCCAGCCGAGGGACCCGGAAGATGGCCCGGACCTCCGCGGAACCGAGCTCGACCACGCGCTCCTCCGGCGAGAGCATTCCCGACAGGGCGGACCGGACGTCGTCGATGGCCTCGTAGATGACCCGGTACAGCCGGAGGTCGACGCCCTCCTTCTCGGCGAGCGCCGTGGCCTCCGCGTTGGGCCGCACGTTGTAGCCGATGACCACGGCCTGCGAGGCGATGGCCAGGCGGATGTCGTTCTCCGTGATGCCGCCGACGCCGCGGTGGATGACCCGGACCCGGACCTCCTCCTGGGGAAGCTTCTCCAGGGCGTCGATGAGGGCCTCGAGGTTGCCGCCCGCGTCGGCCTTGACCACCAGGTTCAGGTCGGTGACCTCGCCCTCGCGGGTCATGGCGATGAGCTCCTGGAGGCCCGGCGGCCGGGACGCCACCAGCTCGGCGGCCCGGGCCCGTGCGCCCCGCTCCTGGCCGATGTGCTTGGCCTCCCGCTCGTCCTCGACCACCCGGAACTCGTCCCCGGCCTCGGGAACGGCGGCCAGGCCCACGATCTGCACGGGCTTGGAGGGCGGAGCCGCGGTCACCTTCTTCCCCCACTCGTCGAACATGGCGCGGACCTTTCCATGCACGGTCCCGACCACGATGGCGTCGCCGACGTGCAGGGTGCCCCGCTGCACGAGGACCGTCGCCACCGGGCCCCGCCCCTTGTCCAGGTACGCCTCCAGGATGGTTCCCCGGGCCGGCCCGTGGGGGTCGGCCTTCAGGGCCTGGAGCTCGGACTGGAGCAGCAGGGTCTCGAGCAGGTTGTCCAGGTTCGTCCCGGACTTCGCGGATACGTCCACGAACTCGGTATCCCCGCCCCACTGGACGGGCACCAGCCCCTGGTCGACCAGCTGGCGGCGCACCCGTTCCGCGTCGGCCTCCGCCTTGTCCACCTTGTTCACGGCCACGACGATGGGCACGCCGGCGGCGCGGGCGTGGTTCAGGGCCTCCACCGTCTGCGGCATCACGCCGTCGTCGGCCGCCACGACCAGCACGACGATGTCGGTGACCTGGGAGCCGCGGGCCCGCATGGCGGTGAAGGCCTCGTGGCCGGGGGTGTCGATGAAGGTGATCTCGTGGCCGTCCAGGTGGACCTGGTAGGCCCCGATGTGCTGGGTGATCCCGCCGAACTCGCGGGCCGCCACGTCCGTCTTGCGGATGGAGTCCAGCAGGAGCGTCTTCCCGTGGTCGACGTGGCCCATGACCGTGACCACGGGCGGCCGGGGCCGCAGCTGCGATTCGTCGACCTGCTCCTCCTCGGCCTCGTCCCCCTCCACCCCGACGATCTCGGCGCGGAAGCCCAGCTCGCGGGCCAGGATATCGATGGCCTCGTCGGTCAGCGACTGCGTGGCCGTGACCATCTCCCCCAGGTCGAACAGCTTCTTCACGACCTCGGCCGGCGTGCGGCCGGTCTTCGCGGCGACGTCCTGGGCGCTGGCGCCCCGGCTCACCCGGATGGTGGGAAGGGCTTCGGCGGGGGCGGGCTCGGCCGGCGGCGCGACCTCGGCTTCCGGCTCCGTGACCGTCGTGGCGGCGGGAACCTTCCCGTCGCCCGATTCGGGCCGCGCAACGCCCACGTCCTGGGCCTGGGCCTCGGCCTCGTCCCCCTCCACCCCGACGATCTCGGC
>JALYLZ010000061.1 GCA_030774015.1 Actinomycetota bacterium
GGGTGGCGGGTGGCGGAGGCCCGGGCGGCACGGGCGGCACGGCGCCGGGCGGCGGCCGGGGTCAGCTCCGCCAGGGCTCGGGCCACGGCCGCGGGGTCGCCTTCCGGCACGATGACGCCGGCGCCCCCGGCGACCATGCGTTCGAGGGACCCGCTTCCCGTGGCCACCACGGGAACGCCCGCCGTCATGGCCTCGAGCGCAGCGATGCCGAATCCTTCGGCTCCGGGACGCCGGGCGTCCGACTTCGTCAGGACGGCCAGCGCGTCGAAGGCGGCCAGGTACCGGCCGGCTCCGTCCACCGGACCGGCGAACACGACTCGATCGGCCACGCCGGAAGACGCGGCCACGGTTCGCAGGCGGTCGGTCTCGCCGGGCGTGGCGTAGTCGTCCCCGCCCGCCACCACCAGCCGCCAGGCCTCCGCCCCCTCCCGGGCCAGGGCCGCGATGGCGTCGTCGACGCCCTTGTACGGGATGAGGCGGGTGGCCATCGCCAGGGTGGGACCGTCGTCCAGCTCGACCCCCCGACCGGCCCAGAACCGCCGGGCCGCGGCACGGGCCACCGGCCGCTCCGGCCGGGGCGGCGTGATGACCACGGCGTCCGAGCGCCCGGTGGCCCGGCCGACCTCCGGCGAGATCGCCACCACCCGGTCGGCCAGCCGGCCCAGGGGCCGGGCCAGGCTCCGGTCCAGGGAATGATCGGGGCGGGCCCACACGGCCGGAACGCCCGCCAGGCGGGCGGCGGGAACCGCGACGGCGGCGCCCTTCACCCCCAGGGCCAGCACGACCTCGGGCCGGCGCTGGCGGATCTCCGGCCGGAGCCGCCGGATGGCGGCCCCCATGCCCAGGGCCGTCCGCCCCGTGGGCATGACCGTGGCGTCGATCCCCCGCCGGGCCAGCTCCTCCCGGAGCGGCCCCTCCGCCAGCACCACCGCGGAGAGGTCCAACCGGTCCGTCGCCTCCACCACGCGGAGCAGCCAGATCTCCGCGCCACCCAGCACACCGAACGGGAACACCAGCAGGACTCGCAGGGGCGGTGTCCGGCGCCGGAGCGCCTCTGGGGCTCCGCTCACGCCGGCTCCTCCTGGTCCAGCAGCCGGCCGGCGGCCAGCAGCATCCCGGCGAGCGCCCACATCAGCAGGAAGAGCACGGCGTTTCGGAGGATGAAGTCCACCACGCCGTGCCCGATCTGCGTGGCCAGGGCGGCGGCGATCCCGGCCAGGACGGCCCGGTCCAGCGGGTCGGGGAACCCGCGGACCACCCGGCGGGCCAGCAGGGCCAGGGCGAGGGTGAGCCCGATCAGGGCCAGCGCTCCCGGGATGCCCACCTCGGCCGCCACGGTGAGCAGCACGTCGTGGGCGTGGTCGATGGGCTCGGGCAGCCGGTTGTCGAGCTCCGTGGCCACCGGGAAGTTCCCGGGGCCGATGCCGGTCCAGGGATGCTCCTGGATCAGCAGCTCGGCCTCGTGCCAGATCTGGGGCCGGATGTCGTACGGGTTCACGGCGATGGTGGGGTGGGTGAGCGTGCCGATCCGCTGCTCCACCACCTTGACGGCGCCCGGCAGCGGGCTGGCCGGCAGGAACACGGAGACGGCGACCGCGGCCACGATGAGGACGGGGAGCCCCACCGACAGCAGAGCCCGGCGGGCCTGGGGCAGCACGGCAAGCAGCACCGCGGCGGCGAACGCGGTACCCATCCAGGCCCCGCGGGACAGGGACAGGGCGAGCGCGACGAAGTCCACCACCACCGCGACGGCCGCCGCCATCCGCACCCATCCGCTGCGGGCCCCCAGGAGCAGCCCGATGGCGAGCATCATCATGGCCGCGCTGAACGCGCCCAGCTCGTTGGGCTGCGCGAACAGCCCCTGGGCGCGGTTCGTCACCACGGTCCCGCCGAACGACGCCTGGAGGTGCGAGACGCCCTTGAACCCGTAGGCGGCGATGCCGGTCCCCACCGCCAGCAGCACGCCGACCACCCCCCGAAGCTCCCGCATCGAACGGATCGCGGCCGGGATGGCCAGCGCGAACAGGAACCCCACGGCCAGCAGCCCGTCCTGCTTCAGGGCCTCGGTGCCGTCGAGGGCGCCGGGTGTCGCCACGAGCGCCATGGCCACCAGCCCTAGCCCCCACCACATCTGGGGGGCCCACGGAAGGGGCGACGCCGCCGCCGAGATCCGGCGGAGCACGATCAGGCCCACCGCCACCGCGGCCATCGCCTCCACCACCTTGATGTCGAGCGAGCCGACGGGCAGCGCCACGAACCCCACGGGGAAGCTCAGGAACACCGCCGCCACCCCCAGGGCCGGGCGAGCCAGGATGGCCGCGGCACCCAGGAGTGCCACGGGCGCGAGCACCATGACCAGCGGGCCCGCCGACCCGACCCGAGCCCCCAGCCCCGCCAGGACCACGCCGCCGGCGAAGGCGGCCGCCGCGACGGCCAGCCAGCCAAGGCGGATCCGGGGCCGCGACGAGAACGACCGGGGAACGGCGGCTCGGGTCAGGGTTGCCGTGGATCGGGTCACGGTGCTGTTATCGGTGCGTCGGGGCGCCGACTCCACCTGCGGCGCGGGTCCCGAATGTACCGCCTGGCCCGATTCGGTGGATATAGTCACATTCCCGGACCGGACCGTCGCCCGGCTGTTCAGTTGGCCGGTTCCCCGGCCGAACCCCTGGAGTGGGATGACGCGCGCGACCTACCGATTCCTGGACTCCGACCCGCCGTCGGTGTCCCACAGCCTGCTGGCCGTGCAGAACGCCATCGGCGAGCGGGCCAGGTTGTTCGAGCCCGGCCCGTGGCAGAACTCCTGGGTGGGAAGGGGCGAGCGGCACTTCGTGTACGTGGCCGACTCGCCGGCAGGGCGGCGCCGGATCCTGCTGGAGACGGGACGCCTTCAATGGGCGGCCCTCAGCGGTATCAGCGCCCCGGCCGTGGTCGCGGCGGCGCCCGACGGCAGCTGGCTCGCCACCGAGCGGGTCGCCGACGATGTCCCCGCCGGCCCGGCGTACGTCCGGGCGGCGGTTGCCCTGGCCGAGGCCGTCGCCGCCGCGCCGCCGCCTCCTCCGTCTTTCCTGGCCGGAAGCGAGGAGCGCCGGGCCTCCCGGTGGACGCTGCCGGCCCGGCTCGCTCGCCTCGCGGCCAGCCCCATCGACGTGCGCGAGTTCGTGGCCGTTCGGCGGCGGGCCCTGACCCTTCCAGCCGATCAGCTGGCCCACGGCGACTACCACCCGGGAAACGTCCTGTTCGACGCGACCTCGGGCCGGGCATTCGTGACCGACATGGAGTTCCTGGGCATGGCCCCGCGGGGAACCGATCTCATGACGCTGTGGTGCGGGCTGGAGCGGTCCGAGGACCGTGACGCCGTGCTCGAGGCCGTGCTGGCGGGGGCCACCGACCCCGAGCGGACCCGGCTGGCCGTGCTGCATCACTGGCTGGCCCTGCGGTCGCTGGCCGACGTCGCGCTGGTCCCCCGCCGGTTTCGCCATCCCGGGACCGATCACCCCGCGCTGCTCGGGCATTCCATGGCCCGGGCCCGGGAGGCCCGAGCCGACGCCGCCGCCTGGACCCGGAGCAGGACGGCCCGCTGATGGCCACCGGACAGCGCGCGGTGCGTGAGCTGGCGGGGCAGGGCGCCCTGGGCGAGCTGGGCGAGCGGCTGGACGACCTCCACGCCGCCTCCGGCGCGCCGATCACCGCCCGGCGTCCCTGGCTCACCACGTGGACCTCGTGCTACCCGGACTTCCAGCCGTGGGCCATCGCCCTGGACGGCGCGGGGCGCCTCGACGCCGTTGCGCTGCTCGGCCGCAAGCGCGTGGGCCGGCGGACCGAGGTCGTCGGCCTCGGCCACGGCCCCAGCGACCAGACCCGGCTCGCCGCCCGGGACGGCGAAGCGGCGGTCGAGCTGGGGCGGGCCGTGGCGGCCGCCGTACGAGCCCTCCCCCGCCCGTGGCGCCTCCGGGTGGAGCAGCTTCCGGTGGACGACCCGGCCGCGGCGACGATCGCGTCGCTGCTCCCGGGCGGAAGGCTGATCCCCGGCGACGGTTCCCCGACCACCCGGTTCGAGCACGGCGGCCGCTCGTTCAACGCCTACGTGGGCCACAACAGCCGGGGCGTGGCCAAGACCATGCGGAACCGCATCAAGCGGGCCGGCATGGATCTCGAGGTCGACCACATCCGGGACCCGGAACGCATCGTTGCGGCCCTGCCCGAGGTGGAGCAGGTGCACCGGGACCGGGACCTCCACCTGGTGCGCCGGAGCGATCTGGACGACGGCCGGATGGCCGCATTCTGGCGGAGCATCATCACCGAGCTGGCCCGCCGCGGGGAGGTCGAGCTGACCACGCTGCGGTTCTCCGGCCGCCTGGCCGGCTACGTGGTCGGGGTCCTGGACGGGACCGCGTACCGATTGTGGGACGGCCGGTTCGACCCCGAGTTCTCCTGGTTCAGCCCGGGCCGCCTGGCCGACCAGTCGGCGCTGGCCGCCGCGCTGGCCGGCGAGCGGTTCGACGAGTTCGACTGGATGCGGGGCGAGGAGGAGTACAAGCTCCGGACCAGCACGGACGTCGTGCCCGCTCAGCACCTCGTGGCGTGGTCCGGGGCCCTGGTCCGGATGCGGGCGGAGTCGCCGCAGGCCACGAAGCAAGCCCTGCGGCGGGTGCGCGACGGGAACCGGGTCCTGACCAGGGCCTGGCGCGCGTACCGGTCCCGGTGGCTCCGGCGCCGGACCGGGAACCGGCCGGCCGGGCCACGGACGTGAGCGCACGGCCGTTGCGGGTCCTCCACGTCGCCCACACCACGGAGCTCGGCCTCCAGACGTCCGCCTACCACGCCCGGATGCAGGCCGGGCGAGGCTGGGACGTGGCGATCGCCTGCTCCACCGACCGCGGCCTCGACACGTGGGCGGGGCGGATCGGCGTCCGGCACATCCCGTGGGAGGCCTCCCGCGAACCGGGGCCCGCCACCGCCGGCGAGGTCGCTCGCCTGGCCCGCATCGTCCGCGCGTTCGATCCCGACCTGGTGCATCTTCACTCCTCGAAGGCGGGCCTGGCCGGCCGGCTGGTCCTTCGGGGGCGCCGGCCCACGGTGTTCCAGCCCCACGCCTGGTCCTTCCACGCCGTTTCCGGACCGGTGGAACGGGCCGCCCTGGCCTGGGAGCGATGGGGCGCGCGATGGGCCCACGCCGTGGTGTGTGTGAGCCGGGCCGAGCGCGACCGGGGCGCGCGGGCCGGCATCCGCGCCCGGTACCGCGTGGTCGCGAGCGCGATCGACGTGGAGTCCCTCCCGGTGGCCACGGAGGAGGCCCGGGC
>JALYLZ010000062.1 GCA_030774015.1 Actinomycetota bacterium
CCCGGCCGTGGGAGCCCGCCCGGCGCCCCTCGCGTCGCTCGGGGCCGGAGAACGCCTCCTGGGCCTGGGCGACGGGTGGCCCGACCCCGGCGACCGGCCGGTTTCCCCGGCCCGGCTCGACCTGGCCCCGGCCGCCCCCGCCACGCCGGTGGTCGCCTCGAACCCCGACCTCGCCGCGACCTTCGACGGGATCGACCACTTCGAGCAGCGCTCCGCCAACGCCGGGAATCAAGCCAGCCTGGAGCCGCCCGACCAGGGCCTGTGCATCGGGCGCGGCTTCGTCATGGAGACCGTGAACCAGTCCCTGCGGATCTTCACCACGGCCGGCCGGGCCGTGGGCGAGGTCACCGACCTCAACAGCTTCTACGGGTACCCTCCCGCGGTCGACTACCACAACTGGCGGCGGGGACCGTTCGTGACCGATCCGTCGTGCCTGTTCGACCCGGACACCCGGCGGTGGTTCCACCTGGCCCTGACCGTGGACACCTCCCTCAACGGGACGTTCCTCGGCACCAACCACCTGGACCTCGCCGTCAGCCGCACCTCCAGCCCGGTGGGGGCGTGGGACCTGTTCAGCATCCCGGCGCAGGACGACGGCTCGGGCGGCACCCCGTACCACGGCTGCGACGGGGGTCCATGCCTGGGCGACTACCCGCACATGGGGGTGGACGCCAACGGCCTGTACATCAGCACGAACGAGTACGCGCTGTTCGGGGACCAGTTCACCTCGGCCCAGATCTACGCCATCTCCAAGCGGGCCCTCGCGGCGGGCGATTTCCATGCGCCACTGGTGCACCTCGACCACCTGAGCGCCATGGGGACGCCGGGGTTCACGGTGTGGCCCGCCCAGGTTCCGGGAAGGCGGTTTGCCACCGACGAGGGCGGGACGGAGTACTTCCTGAGCTCGATGGCGGCGCCGGAGGCGGGCAACGCGACCGGTGCCAGCGACCGGGTCGCGCTGTGGGCCCTCACCAACACAGGATCGCTCGACTCGCCGGCCCCGGCCGTCAGGCTCAGCGTGGCGGTGGTCCCGGCCGAGCCCTATGCCATGCCGCCACCGTCCGCCCAGCGCTCCGGCGACCTCCCGCTCGGCGACTGTCTGAACTCCGCCTGCCTCGGGCGTGACCCCTTCACCGAGGTGGAGGCCACCCTCGACAGCGGGGACACCCGGATGCAGCAGGCGGTGTTCGCGGCCGGAAGCGTGTGGGGCGCCCTGGACACGGCCGTGCAGGTGGACGGAGAGGTCCGTGCGGGGATCGCCTGGTTCCTGGTGACGCCGGCGTGGTCCGGGGGTGTCCTGTCCGCGTCGGTGCGCGCACAGGGCTACCTGGCGGTGGCGGGCCAGAACGTGACGTATCCGGCGGTGGCCGCCCTGTCCAGCGGTCGGGGGGCCGTCGCCTTTACGCTGCTCGGCCCGGACCACTACCCCAGCGCGGCCTACGCGCTCCTGGACCCCGAGACCGGCGTGGGGCCCGTGCACGTCGCGGCGGAGGGCGTGGGCCCGTCGGACGGGTTCACGGGATACCGCTTCTTCGTGGGCGGCCAATCCGGCGTTCCCGCGGTGGCCCGGTGGGGGGACTACGGCGCCGCGGTGGCCAGGCCGGGTTCGATCTGGATCGCCTCGGAGTACGTCGGGCAGACCTGCACGTATCCGATCTTCCTTCTCGACGACACCTGCGGCGGAACCCGCACCCAGTTCGCCAACTGGGGAACCCGAATCAGCCGCATCCAGCCGTAGCTCCTCCCCGGGCGGACGCCCCTGGACACTGCCGGCCGGCGGACGGAAACTCCAGGCGAGGAACGGCCGCCGGTGCGCCGGAAGGGCCGCTCCTGGCGACTTCGAGGGGGGTGAAGTCGATGTCCGTGCTGATCCGGGAGCGCTACGAGGCCCTGGAGGTCCTGAGCGAGGGCCCCGGCGGCCGGATGGTCCGCGCCCGGGACCACCAGCACGACCGCGAGGTCGCCATCAAGATCCGCCGGGCCGACACCCCGGACGCGCGGCAGGCGTTCCTGGATCGCGTCGGAGTGCTCCAGGCGCTCCGGCCGCATCCTGGGCACCCGCAGGTCCGGGAGGACTTCTTCGTCGAGGACGACTACCACGTGGTCATGGAGTGGGTCCCGGGCCGGAGCCTCCGCGATGCCCTCGAGCAGCGGGGCGACCCAGGCCTCCCGCACCGGGAGGCCCTCGACTACCTGGCGGAGGCGGCCGACGCCCTGGACCACCTCCACGGGACCGACCCGCCCACGCCCCACGGGGACGTCCGCCTGGAGAACTTCATCCTGGCGCCCTCGGGCCGGGTGGTCCTGGTGGGGTTCGGGTTTCCCGGGTCGGGCGCCGGCCTGGACCCCGGGGAGGACCTCCGGGCCCTCGGCGCCGTGGCCCGGATGCTGCTGACCGGGACGCGGGGACTGGACGGGCCCGCTTCCTGGCCCGGCCTGGGAAAGGCGGAGGCCATGGTGGTGGAGGCCCTCATCGGACGGGCCATCTCGCTCGACGCGGCCTCACGGCTGGCCTCGGCCGGCGAGCTGGTCCGGCGCCTCCGCTCCCGCCTGGAAGGAACGCTTCCCGCGGGGACGGTCACGTTCCTGCTGACCGACGTGGAGGGCTCCACCAAGCTGTGGGAAGCGCACCCGGAGGCCATGGCGCGGGCCATGCGCCGCCACGACGAGATCATGGCCGGCGCCCTGGAGCGGCACGGCGGATTCCTGCCCCGTGACCAGGGCGAAGGGGACAGCATCCTGGCCGTGTTCGCCCAGGCCGGGCCCGCCGTGGCCTGCGCTCGCGACGTCCAGCTGGCCCTGGCCGCGGAGCCATGGCCCGAGGAGGCCCCCCTCGCCGTCCGCATGGCGCTGAACACCGGGGAGGCCGAGCTGCGGGACCGGAACTACCGGGGCGTGGCCGTCAACCGGACCGCTCGGCTTCGCTCTCTCGCCTTCGGTGGGCAGGTCCTGGTGGGCGCCTCCACGGCGTCCCTGACCGAGGAGTCGCTCCCCCCGGGAACGTCCCTGGTCGATCTGGGGCCCCGCATGCTCCGCGACCTCAACCGCCCGGAGCACGTGTACGAGCTTCGGGTCCGGCCCGGAGGAGCACCCGCCGAGGCCCTCGACGAAGACGATGGGTCGAACCTGGCCTGGCTCGAGACGGCCGGCCGGGCCCAGTTCGTGGGGCGGGTCGAGGAGCTGGCTTCGCTGGAAGAGGCGCGGGAGCGCGCCGCCGGCGGCCACCGGGTCATGGCGCTGGTGGCGGGGGAGCCCGGCATCGGAAAGACGGCGCTGGCCGCGGCGCTGGCCCGCCGGGCCCACGCTGCCGGCGGGCTGGTCCTGTACGGCCGGTGGGAGGAGGAGGCCCTGGCGCCGTTCCAGGCGTTCCGGGAGGCCCTGGGCGAGTACGCCCGGGCCTGCCCGCGCTCCATCCTGCGGGCCGACCTCCGGGAGCACGGCGGCGAGGTGTCCCGCCTGTTCCCTGAGGTGGCCGAGCGCATCGGCGCCGTGGAGGAGCCCCTGGCCACGAGCGGCGAGGCGGAGCGGTTCCGGCTGTTCGAGGCCCTGGACGGGTGGCTCCAGTCCATGGCGTCCCGCTCCCCGGTCCTGCTGGTTCTGGACGACCTGCACTGGGCGGACCGCGCGTCGCTGCTGCTGCTCCAGCACCTCATGCGTGCGCTCCGGCCCACCTCGCTGCTGGTGGTGGCCACCTACCGGGACACCGACCTGGCCGGGTCCGAGCTGGCTCGGGCCCTGCCGGGGCTGACCCGGGACACCGACTGCTTCCGGCTCACCATGCACGGGCTGGGCGACGAGGACGTCCGGGAGCTGGTGGGGCTGGTGACCGGGTGGGACCTGGACCGGGAGCGGGAATGGCTGGCCCGGGAGCTCCGCCAGGAGACCGCCGGGAACCCGTTCTTCCTGCGGGAGATGCTCCGGCACCTGCGCGACGTCGGCGTGGCGGGGGAGCTCCGGGTCCCCGAGACCCTCCGGGACCTGGTGCGGTGGCGAGTGGAGCGGCTGTCTCCCGAGTGCGGGGACGTGCTGGCGGTGGCCTCCGTGATCGGGCAGGACTTCGATGACGGCGTGCTGGGCCCCGCGAGCGGCGCCGGCGAGGACCGGCTGGTCGACCTGCTGGAGGAGGCGGGGCGGGCCGGCCTGGTGGCCGAGGTCCCCGACGAGGCGGGAAGGTGGACGTTCTCGCACGCCGTGGTCCGCCGTTCCCTCCTGGACGGGCTCAGCCAGACCCGCCGGACCCGGGTGCACCGCAGGATCGCGGAGGCCCTGGAGGCCAGGGGCGGGCGCCTGACCACGGCGGCCGAGCTGGCCCACCACTTCGTGGCCTCCGCGGGCACCGGCGTGGCCGAGAAGGCCGTGCGCTATTCCCAGCTGGCGGGGGAGCAGGCCCGGTCGGAGGTGGCCTACGAGTCGGCGGTGGAGCACTACCGCCGGGCCCTCGACGTCCTCGACCGCTTCGGGCCGGACGACGACACGCTGCGGTGCGAGCTCCTCCTGGCGCTCGGCGCCGCGCACGACCTGGCCGGCGAGCTGATGGCGCGCGACGAGCGCTTCACCGAAGCGGCCGGTGTGGCCCGCGCGCTCGACCGGCCCGATCTGTTCGCCGGGGCCGCGCTGGGCTACGGCGGGGCGTGGCTCCCGGCCTCGCTCCGGCCCGACCCCCGGGCCATCGCCCTGCTGGAGGAGGCCCTGGAACGGTTGGGGCTCGAGGACGGCTCGCTCCGGGCCTGGGCCATGGGGCGGCTGTCGCACTGGCTGCACTACCAGCGGCCCCACGAGACCAGGCGGGCCCTGGCCGACGAGGCCGAGGCCATGGCCCGGCGGGTGGGCGACCCCCGGACCCTGGCCACGGTGCTGTTCCACCGGTGCTGGGCCCTGGACGGCCCAGAGGACGGCGAGGACGAGGTGGCCGCCTCCGCGGAGGTCCTGCGGCTGGCCGATGAGCTCGACGACCCCGAGGTCATGATGCAGGGCATCCGGATCCGGCTGGGGGCCCAGTTCGAGTTGGGGGACTGGGAGGACGCCCGCGAGACCAGCCGGGTGTTCGCCCGCGTGGCCGCGGAGCTCCGCCACCCGGAGTACCTCCGTCTGGCCGGCGCGTGGGACGTGACGGTGGCGACGATCGAGGGACGCTACGGCGACTCCGAGCGGGTGGCCGGGGAGCTGCACGCCCGGCTCCAGCAGATCGGCCATCCTCAGGCCGAGATCCAGTACATCGGGCAGACCCTGTCCTGGCGGTGGCTCCAGGGGCGGGGGCCGGACTTCCTTCCCATCTGGCAGGCCATGTCGGCCCAGGAGCCGGGCACGCTGACCTGGCGGGCACTCACCGCATGGGCGTACGCCGAGGCCGAGGACTGGGACCGGACCCGGCAGGTCCTGGACGCCGTCTCGCCGGAGGTGGCCGCGGCCATGGACCACAACTTCCTGTGGTGGGGCACCATCGTGCCCTTCACCCACGCCACCGCCCTGATCGGCGACCGGGAGTGGGCCGAGGTCCTGTACGAGCTGGCACGTCCCTACGCCCGCAGCAACTGCACCATCGGCCTGTCGAGCTTCAACGGGGCCGTGGCCCACTACCTCGGCGTGCTGGCCAACGTGCTGGGCCGGTGGGACGAGGCCCTGGCCCACCTGGAGCTCGCCCTGGATCGCCACGTGGCCATGAGCGCTCCCGCGTACGTGGCCCTGACCCGCCAGGCCATGGGCGACGCGCTGGTGGGCCGGGACGAGCCGGGGGACCGGGAACGGGCCGCGGAGCTCCACACCGCAGCCCTCCGAACGGCGGAGGACCTGGGCCTCGGGGCCATCAGGGCTCGAGCGCGCCTCCGTCGCTGAACGCCGTCAGCTCGAGGTACTCGAGGATGTACGGGTAGACCTGCGTCGCCGCGTCCTTCCCGACCATGCTGTCCAGGTGCGCGTAGCCGGGGAGGAGCCGGTACGTGTACAGCTCGGGGTCGTTCGCGTCCCGAAGCCAGTTGTAGGTCTGCTTGCTCCCCTCCGGATGGAAGATGTAGTTGCGGTCGCCCTGGAGGAACAGGATGGGGATCGTCCCGATGCCCCGGCGGTTCCGGTCGGTCACGTACACGTCGTTTCCCTTTGCATCGACCGCCTTCTGCGCCCTGGTCATCCTGGACAGCTGGGCGAACGAGGTGAGGTTGCCCACGCCGAACATCTCGCTCAGCGCATCGTGGGTGGCCTCGTTGAGCTGGGCATGGCGGTGCGTGCAGCCGTAGACGAAGTTGATCCACCGGCACACCGCCTTCCCGCATCGCTCCTCCGACGACATCGGCACGGCGCGGAGCCCCAGGTCCAGGGCGATGTTCGGGGCGTTGAACCGGTTGTCCGGGGAGATCTTGTCGATCTTGAGCGTGCTCAGGACCGTGGTGATGTTCAGGTCCGCCTTCAGGTTGTTGAACCCGGAGGTGAGCCAGTGCACCGTGAACTGCGAGCAGACCGCCGACCGCACCTTCTTGGCGTTCCCCGAGAGCATCGCCATGAGCAGGGTCACCGAGCCCACGCAGTGCCCGAGGGCCTGCACGGACCTGGCCTTGGTCTCCTTCAGGACCTTGTCGATCGCGGTCGGCCAGTCCTCGGTGACGATGTCGTCCAGGGTGAACTGGTCCCTCGACGAGGGCAGGCAGATGCTGGCCCGGTAGTCGAACAGCCACACGTCGAAGTCGGCCTCGACCAGCGCCTCGACGAGGTTCCGATCGATGGTCTCGGTGGCGAACGACCGGGCGGCCATGCCGAATCCGGGGGCCAGCATCACCGGACCCTTGCGCTTGGCCTTCGGCAGGTCCTTCTCCTTCTTCACATACCTGGTGAGCTGAAGCTCCGCCGCCCGTTTGCCCCGGGCGTCGCGGGCCTCGTCGTGCCACTCGCCCCCGTGGCACCAGAAGACCTGGCGGATCGCCGTGTCCAGGGGCGGGCGGCCGGGAAGCTGGGCGCAATGGCCCGCGGTCGGGTCCTCGGGCGCCTGCGGGAACCGGTTGGCCTCATCCAAGGGGCCGCCGTAGATGTGGGTGAGGGACCGGGCGAACATCCGGCCGAACTCCAGGAGGTACTTCCAGCGCCGATAGGGGTTCCGGACTCCGGTGACCTCCATCCCGCGGAGCTGCCGCAGGAAATCGGAGACCGTGAGGGTCATGATGCCGACGGCCCGCCTGAGCTCGTCCTCGCCCACGGTCTCGATGGTCGTGTACAGGGTCGTGGTATCCGACCAGGCATCGAACCCCGGCCGGTCGTGCAGGACCTTGAACCCTCGAAACCGGAACCGGTGGCCGGCCCCGCTGACGAGGTTCATGTCGTACCGCATGTTCCAGGTCTCGACGTCGCGGTCATTCGGTTCGATCAGGACGAAGGTGCCGTCCGTGATCGTCAGCGGCTGCGTGGACATGCAGGTCCCGATCACGGTCCCGGTGATCAGCCCCGGGTGGCCGACCGGGTCGCTCAGTGACGCGTCGAGGTCCTCGTAGCTCGTGGTGACGAGGAACTCGATGGGTGATCCCCCGGCCCGACCCTCGGCCTGGCCCACCGCGTAGCCCTCCCGCACCTCGCCGTCCTCCAGCCCCTCGTCCCAGCCCCGCTTCCCACGCCCCCGGGAGGCCTCGTACGCTTCCACGACTCGGTCGGAGACGAAGCCGCTCATGCGCTCGGTGAACGCCAGATGAGGCGAGGGCTCCACCGCCTGGTGCGCCGTCACGTCCGGGTCCGTCGCGTCCGGGTCCGTCACGTCCGGGTCCGACTCGTGCGGGCCTTCGGCCGGGGCTTGGGCCGGGGCTTGGGCGGGGGCTTGGGCGGGGGCCGACTCGTTCCGGCCTTCGGCCGAAGCATCAGCGCGCACATCCGCTCGGCCAGCGCGGAGATGGTGAGGGAGGGGTTCGCGTCGAGGGGGATCGGCACGATGGAGCCGTCCATGACGTACAGGCCCTCGTGGACCTCCGGCCCGTCGGAACCCGACGTGCCCGTGAACACCCGTCCCAGGTGATCCACGACCGCGCCCTCCGGGTCCGAGCCCATGACGCACCCCCCCAGCGGGTGCACCGTGACCAGCGAATGGCCGAGCGGCGTCGTCCACAGAGGATTGGGGATGTAGGCGCCCCGCAGTCCCTGAGCCGCTTTCTTCAGGCCGGCGCTGTCGAGGCGGAACACCGGGCGCTCGCCCATGTCGGGCCATGAGATGGCCACCCGGTCGCCGTCCAGGAAGAGCTTCCCGTCGTCGTCGTCGGTGCTCATCAGCAGGTACGTCATGGTCCGGGCGAGGGGCCCGCGCCGGGAGCCGAAGGGGATGGCCGCGGCCTCGCCCAGGACGCGGCGGACCATCTTCGCCCAGTTGGTCGGGCTCGCCTCTCCCAGGACCAGCGAGGCTGCCCAGAACGCGGCGGCCAGGCCCGCCCCGCCGGCCGCCGCCCCAGGGATGGCCCCGTCCTCGATCAAGAACCCGCGGTGCTCCTTGCTGGTCCGAGACCGT
This sequence comes from Actinomycetota bacterium, assembly GCA_030774015.1. Lineage (NCBI taxonomy): Bacteria > Bacillati > Actinomycetota > Actinomycetota bacterium. The sequence goes on from JALYLZ010000062.1 coordinate 8,468, forward strand.
GCAAGAGACGGTCCGCCCTCCCGCGTCATGTCGATCGCCCCGAGGATGGTCGGCCCGACCGTCCTGTCCCTGCTTGGCGGCCTCGGCCCCAGCCCGATCCCCGCCACCCGTTGGTCCGTGTCGTAGGCGAACCCGAGGACGTCGCCGTTCCCCGTGAACCGCTCCCCGACCCTCTCCGACAGCGGAAGCCCGAGCTTCATCGAGCGCAGCAGGATCTCCGTGGTCCCCAGGGTGCCCGCAGCCAGGATCACCTCGTCGGCCCTGACGGACTGGGTGGGTCGGTTCCCGAATCGAAACCTCCCTGATCCCAGGAGGTCCAGGTCGACCACCCAGTTCCCTTTCTCGTTCGGACCGGAGGGACGCACGGTGCGGGCCTGGACCTCGGTGAAGATGTGTGCGTCGCGCCCGCGCGCGTACGGGAGGTAGTTCATGAGGACGGTGTTCTTCGCGCGGTAGTTGCAGCCGGACACGCAGTCTCCGCACAGGACGCAGGCGCGCTGCTCGACGCCGGCGGCGTTCGGACCGGTCTCGAACGTGACGTTGATCTTGACCGGCTTCGCCACGGCGCCCAGGGCCCTCGCGGAACGCTCCAACGCCTCGAACTTCCGAAGGGTCGGCCAGGAGTCGGGGTAGGGGTTGGACCCCAGCATGAGCTCGGCTCGCTGGAAGTATGGCGCGAGTTCCCGCACCCCGGCCTCTCCTTGGAGCTCCGGGGGCCACCGGGGGTCTTCGAAGATCCAGGGCTGGGGCCGCATGGCCACGTTGGCGTTGATGAGCGAGGTGCCGCCCAGGCCGCATCCGACCAGCACGCTGATGTCGTGGTTCAGGTGGAAGTCGAACATGGCGGTGGGCCGGCCGAGGTGCCCCCGGGGCGAGGACGCCTGCATCTCGCGCAGGGCGCCGACCAGGGAGTCGGGGTACTGGCCGGGATGGAGCTCGCGGCCCCGTTCCAGGACGCACACCCTGCGGCCGGCCTCGGCCAGCCGGGCCGCCGCGATGCCCCCACCGTACCCGGAGCCGACCACGACCACGTCGTAGTGGTCCTGCATCGTGCCCACGGGACTCGAGAGCCTGAACATCCCCCGGCGCGACTGTGAGCGACCTTTTCGCGCCCGTCAAGGGCGAGCGTCACGCGCGCCCCGCATGGTGCTCGCGGAGACGCCAGCCTCCCGTTCAACGGGGCCATGGGAGGGTAATCTGCCCTACGCGACGCCGGGGCCGAAGCGCGGCACGGAGAGGCTGGGAAGGTTCGAGGATGCACATCACGTGGGCGATCGCTTTTGCGTCGGTGATCGTCGGATTCACGGTCGGACTGACCGGGATGGGCGGGGGCGCGCTGATGACGCCCATCCTCCTGATCTTCTTCGGCATCAGCCCGACGACGGCCGTGTCCTCCGACCTGGTCGCCGCGATGGTGATGAAGCCGGTCGGCGGAGGCGTGCACATCCGCCGGAGGACCGTCCGGTGGGAGCTCGTGAAGTGGCTGTGCGTGGGCTCGATCCCGACGGCATTCGCCGGGGTTCTGCTGCTGAACCTGAGCGGTGACAGCGAGACGGTCCAGAACACGACCAAGATCTTCCTCGGCGTCACCCTCACCCTGGCCGCCGCCGCCATGGTGTTCAAGGCCTGGCTCCAGGGCCGCCGCAGCGCGCAGGCTCGCGCCGGGCTGCGCGCCACCCTCGGTCCCGGCGGATCGATCCGGGTCCGCATCCCGATCACGGTGCTGATCGGGGCCTTCGGCGGCCTGCTCGTGGGCCTGACCTCGGTCGGCTCGGGCTCGATCATCATCACGTGCCTGATGCTCGCGTATCCGGAATTGCGCGGCGCCCAGCTAGTCGGGACCGATCTCGTGCAGGCCGTGCCGCTGGTCGGGGCGGCGGCCCTGGCCCACATCCTGGTTGGCGACTTCGAGCTCGGGCTGACGGCCTCGATCCTCATCGGCGCGCTGCCGGCGGTCTACGTCGGCGCCCGCCTGTCCTCCAAGGCGCCCGACGGCGTCATCCGCCCTGCGCTCGTGTTCGTGCTGCTGGCCTCGGCCCTGAAGCTCCTCAACGTCTCCACGGGTGTCCTGGGCATCGTCCTGCTCGGGGTCGCGCTGGTCGGCCTCCCGCTCTTCGGAGCGGTCGATGCGTCCACGTACCCGCAGAGCATGTGGGACGTCGCCGGGCTGCGCCGGCGGGGCTGGATCCGGTGGCAGGCGTTCGGCGCGCCCGCCGGAGTCGGGTTCGCGGTCGCCGTCGCCTACTTCGCGAAAGCCCGTCCGCAGCTGGTCGCCGCGGACCTCATCGCCTCGGCTGGCGACGTCCCTGCTCCGGCCGGGTCCTAGGCAGCCCGGCCATGTTCGAGCGCATCGTCGTCGCGGTGGACGGGTCCCCGCAGAGCGAGAAGACGATCGACGTGGCCCTCGACCTCGCCCGGCGCTATGGCTCGACGGTGACCGTGGTGCACGTCCGGGAGTACGAGCGATACGAGGGCTCCGACGTGGACATGGGCCCTCCCGTCACGGCCGAGAAGCTAGTCGAGGGCGTGCTGGCGACCTTCCGGGAGGGAGGGGTCGACGCGCACGGAGAGATCCGCAGGGTGAGCTCGGGAAGCACGCCCGAACAGATCGTGGAGGTCGCCACGAAATCCCGGGCGGACCTCATCGTCCTGGGCTCTCGCGGCATGACCGAGTGGAGGAGCCTTCTCCTCGGCGGTGTGGCGAACAAGGTCGTGCATCACGCGACGTGCCCGGTCCTGCTCGTTCGCTGAGGAACCGGCGGAGTCCGGATTCCCGTTCGATCCATATCGGATTCGAACCATCTGCGGGCCCGTGCCAGCCGTACTCCCTCAGCAAGGCGAACACGGGCCGGCGAGAGTCCGGCCCGAGGAGGAGGAAGTCATGAGCAGGTTGACCGTACGGTGGGGGACCAGGACGGGGGCTGTGGTCGTTGCCGGTGTGCTGCTGCTGGCGGCGTGCGGCAGCAAGACCACGACGTCCGGGTCGGGCGGCGGTGGGAGCCAGCAGTCTTCCAGCAAGCTGTCCGTCGACACGTCGACGGTGCCGGCGCTGGGGACCGTGATTGCCGACGGGCAGGGGTTCACCCTCTACCACCTGAAATCCGAGGTGAACGGGAAGATCGTGTGCACGGGCTCGTGCACCAGCGTGTGGCCGCCCCTCCTCGTGCCCTCGGGGTCGTCCGCCGCGACGGCGGGGGCGGGCGTGACCGGCCAGCTCGGCACGATCACGCGGCCGGACGGCGGGGTCCAGGTGACCTACGACGGGCTGGCCCTGTACCGGTTCTCGGGCGACACCTCTGCCGGGCAGGCCAACGGGCAAGGGGTCCAGGGCGTCTGGTTCGCCATCACGCCCTCGGGAGCGCTGGCGGGAGCGTCGTCCTCCGGAGGCGGTACGTCCACCTCGAGCCCGTCGTCGGGAGGGTACGGCTACTGATCAGCCAGGTTGTGAGGGCTCCGGTAGCCTGACGGGCCATGGATGAGGACGTCGCCGAGTTTGCGCGGCTGTTCCAGGGGTTCATGCAGCAGATGACGGAGGTCGCCTGGGCGGAACGGACCTCCCCGGTTCGCGAAGTGCTGGACGGGCACCTCGAGGCGGGCTCGAGCGGCCTTCCGGTGGTATCGGAGAGCTTCGCTCCCTACGACCACGCCAACGTGCAGGTGGCGCTCATGGCCTATCTGGACGTGGAGGGCCGAAGCCACGCCACCCTCGGCCTGTCGGGACAGCAACGCCACTTCGGCTCGCTCGCCGACCTCCTCGAAATCCCCCATGGCGTCAAGATCCGCCCCGGCGCGGTCGATTTCGTGACCCTTGCCGTGGGGCCCGAGGAGACGCTCCCGTGCGTCCAGTTCGGGTTGTTCACGATCCGCGACCGAGGCACGCCCCTCGTCGTGCTGATGCGGGGACCGGAGGAGCGGCACGGGCTGGACAGCGTGGTGCTGGAGGTGCTGGCCGCCGAGAGTGGTGTGGCGCAAGGGTTTCTGGCCGAGATCCGGCGGTTGATGGTGGAGCTGAACGTGTTCCGCGGCCAGGTCGTCTCGTTCGGGGAGTCGCACATGGGGCGGATGGGCGCCGGGCCGGTCGTGTTCCACCGCCGGCCCGACCTGGGGAGAGACCAGCTGGTGCTGCCCGACGGCGTGCTGGAGTCCATCGAGCGGCACGTGTTCGGCATCGCCGAGCACCGGGACCGGCTCCGGGCCAGCGACCTGCACGTGAAACGAGGCCTGCTCCTCCACGGGCCCCCCGGGACCGGGAAGACCCACACGGTCCGCTATCTGATCAGCCGGGTCCGGGACCATACGGTGCTCCTGCTCACCGGCGGCGGCCTGCACATGGTTCGGCAGGCCTGCGCGCTGGCGCGCATGCTCCAGCCTGCCGTCGTCGTGCTGGAGGACGTGGACCTGGTGGCGCAGGAGCGGGGCATGTTCCCGGGCCACCACAACCCGTTGCTGTTCGACGTGCTGAACGAGATGGACGGGATCGACGAGGACGCCGACGTGGCGTTCCTTCTGACGTCGAACCGGGCCGATCTCCTGGAGCCTGCCCTGGCCGCCCGACCGGGGCGCGTCGACCTGGCCATCGAGATCGAGCTGCCCGACGACGACGCCCGGCGCCGGCTCATCGAGCTGTACGGCCGGGGACTGGATCTCCGCCTCACCGACGGGGCGACGGTCGTGGTGAGGACGGCGGGGGTCACGGCCTCGTTCATCAAGGAGCTGATGCGCAAGGCGGGGCTGCTGGCGGCCGTGGAGTCGGACGGTTCCGGACGCTTGACCGTCACCGACGCCCACGTCCAGACGGCGCTGGACGAACTGCTGGCCGAGGGCGGCGCGTTGACCCGGGTGCTCCTGGGTGGCGGTGGCGAGGCGCCCGGACGCGGCCCGCGCCCCGGCACCGAGTGGCTGCTGGAGGGCGACGCCAGTCCGGAATGACGCGGTACTGGGCGTCCCGGGTACCGTTTCGTCTCGTGTCGATGGATGAATGGTCGACGAAGTACGCTCGGATCGAGCGCGAGTGGCGATTCCTGCTGGCCGAACTACCGGACCACCAAGCCGTCCTTCGCGTCCGCCGCGTCATCGATCGCTACTTCCCGGGGACGGCCCTGCGGCTTCGACGCCTCGAGGAGACCGTCGACGGCGAAGAGCGCCTGGAGTACGAGCTCACGCAGAAGCTCGGGCCGGGCGAGCCGGGGCCACCTCGCCCATTGATCACCAACCTGTACCTTTCCCAAGCCGCGTACGACCTGCTGGCCCGGTTGCCGGGCGACGACCTGTCCAAGACCCGCTATAGCGTGGCTCCTCTCGCGATCGGCGGCATCGATGTGTTCGACGTGTTCGAGCCACCCCTCGACGGCCTGGTCCTGGCGGAGAGCGAGTTCGAGACGGACGAAGCGATGGCGGCGTTTCGGCCGCCGGAGTTCGTGCTGGCCGAGGTCACGAACGAGCCTCGGTTCTCGGGCGCCCACTTGGCCCGAACCGGGCGGGCGGTTCTGCGTGCGGTGCTGGCGGAGTTCGGTATCCGGATCGATCTGCCCTGATCCTCCTGGCGGCTACGGCCCAAACGGGGCGGGATGGGGCTACAGTTGGCGGACGGTCGAGGAGGAAACGATGGCAACCAAGGACAAGGGCGGCGGCAAGGCCAGCAAGAAGGTCGCACAGAAGAGCCTGAAGGAGAAGCGGCAGGCCAAGAAGAGCAAGGACCAGAAGTCGGGGTCCTTCTCGCCGCGTTAGTCCGCGGATCAGCGCGCCCTCCTCTCAGAAGCCCGGGCAGCTCTTCCGGCCGGGTTCGGGCACGCAGACGGTCAGCTCGTCGGTCCGAAACACCTCGAAGTGCAGCGGGCCGACGTGGTATCGGATCCTGAACCAGCCATTCCGGAACGTTCCCTGCCCCACCCCCTCGACGACCACGCCGAGCAGGACGCTCGAGCCCGGAGCAACGCGAGCACCCCGAATCGGGTACGCGCACTGGTCCGGGCGGACACCCGCTGGCCGGACGGCCGTTGCCGAGCACGGGGGGAACCCCACGACATATGCGCCGTCGACTCGTATGGCTGGGTCCCGAGCGACCAGGTCGAGACCGTCCAGCGTCGCCGCGACCCGCCCTTCGTCACGCACGTACAGCAGTCGGCAGCCACGGTACCTGGGGGGCGGATTCCTCCGCAATGCCTTTGGCGCCAGCTCGGCGGGACGCCCCTTCAGCGTCCTCTCAGGTGAAGGTTCCTACGCTCCGGCTCGGAGTCGAGGCCAGAAGGAGGAGCGATGATGAGGAGAGCTTTCGTGCTGGGGCTGATCGGTCCCCTTGCCGTGGGGACGCTGGCCCTCGCGTCGCCTCGCTCGGTGGGTTCGGGACCGGGGACGTCGCCGGCCGTCGATCCGTCGAATTTCGTGCGCCACGTGACGAACCCGTTCTTCCCGCTGAAGCCCGGGACGCTGTGGGTGTACCGAGGGATCAAGGACGGGAAGACCCAGATCGACCGTGTCTTCGTGACCCACAAGACGAACACGATCGTGGGCATTCGCGCCACCGTGGTACGCGACGTGGCCACGCAGGAGGGGCGGGTGATCGAGCGGACGTTCGACTGGTACGCGCAGGACAGGCAGGGCAACGTGTGGTACCTGGGCGAGGACACCACTTCGTTCGAGAACGGGAACGTCAGCAAGGAAGGCTCGTGGGAGACCGGCGTCCACGGCGCCGTCCCGGGGATCGTGATGGAGGCCGAGCCCCAGGTCGCCGACGGCTACCGGCAGGAGTTCTGGAAAGGCCATGCGGAGGACCAGGCGTGGGTGCTGGCCCGGGGCGGCCCGGTCCACGTCCCCCTCGGCAACCTCCATCACGCGCTCAAGACCATGGAGTGGACGCCCCTGGAGCCAAACGTGATCGACAAGAAGGTGTACTCGCGGGGCACCGGGCTGGTTAGCGAGGAGTCCCAGACTGGGCCGCTGGAGACGGCCCTGCTGATCCGGATCCACCGGCCGAACGCGTAGATACTGATACGCCCCTGCAGGCCCTGCAGGCCCTGCAGGCCGAACGCGACGAGGCCGAGATGCGTGCACTGGTGATCGAGGACCACGCACGGATGTCCGCCCTCCTCCGGCGCGGCCTGGCGGAGGAGGGCTACGCCGTCGACGTGGCCGGGACGGGAGCCGAGGGCGTCTCGCTGGGCCACGAGTACGACTACGACGCCATCGTCCTCGACCTGGGGCTCCCGGACATGGACGGCGTGGACGCGCTTCGCCGGCTCCGTGACGACGGGCGATGGGCGCCGGTCCTGATCCTCACCGCCCGGGACGCGGTCGAGGACCGGATCCGGGGCCTGGACGCCGGAGCCGACGACTACCTGGTGAAGCCGTTCGCGCTTCCCGAGCTGCTGGCGCGGCTGCGGGCACTGGTCCGGCGGACCCCGCCGGAGCGTTCCCCCGTGCTGCGGGTGGGCGACCTGACGCTGGACCCCGCCGCCCACGAGCTCCGCCGGGGCGACGCACCGATCCGCCTCAGCCCCAAGGAGTTCGCGCTGATGGCGATGTTCATGCGCCACCCCGGCGAGGTGCTGCCGCGAGCGGCGCTCATGGAGCACGGGTGGGACCTGGCGTTCCAGGGGGACTGGAACATCCTGGAGGTGTACGTGCGGTACCTCCGCGAGAAGGTCGATCGGCCGTTCGGCCGCTCGTCGATCGAGACGGTTCGCGGCGTCGGGTACCGGCTGAGGGACGAATGAACGTCCGCTTGCCCCTGCGGACCCGTCTGACCTTGGCGTTCGCCGCGGGGATGGCCGTGGTGCTGGCTGCGCTGGGCGCATTCCTGTACGTCCGCGTCGGGCACGACCTGATGAACGCGATCGACATGGACCTTCGGTCGCGGGCCCAGGTCCTGGCCGGCGCGATCGGCCGGTCCCAGCCGGGGGCGGACCCGGTGCGGTCGCGGGGGTCGCTGATCGACCCCGACGAGGCGTTCGCGCAGGTGCTTGGCGCATCGGGCCGGATCGTGGACTCGAGCTCGGCGGTGGCGGCGGCCCCCATGCTGAGCCGGGCCGCGTTGCGGTCGGTGGCCGGGCCGACGTTCTTCACCACGCGCGTCCGCGGCGTCGACGACCCCGTGAGGCTCCTGGCATTCCGCCACGGCACGGACTTCGTGGTGGTGGGCGCCACCCTGGGAGACCGGAACGAGGCCATGGGCAGGATCGCGCTCGCGCTCGCCGTGGCGGGCCCGGTGGCCCTCGGCGCGGTGGCGGGAGCGGGGTGGGCCCTGGCCGGGGCGGCCCTGCGCCCGGTGGAGCGGATGCGTCGGGAGGCGGCCGCGATCTCGCTTTCCGAGCCGGCGAGGCGCCTGGCCGTCCCCCCCACCGGCGACGAGCTGGCCCGCCTCGCCGCTACCCTGAACGACATGCTCGACCGCCTCCAGGAAGCCGTCCAGCGCAAGGAGCGGTTCCTGGACGAGGCCAGCCACGAGCTCCGGACCCCGCTGGGGGTCCTGCGCATGGAGCTCGACCTGGCTCTGGCCCGGGCCCGGACGCCGCAGGAGCTGGAGACCGCGCTCCGGAACGCGTCGGCGGAGACGGACCGGCTGGTCAGGCTGGCGGAGGACCTCCTGGTGCTCTCGCGCACGTCGGCCGGGACCCTGCCGGTCCATCGCCGGACGGCGTCGCTGGCCGAGCTCGTGGAGCGCGGCGCGGAGGCGAATCGGGCCAGGGCCGCAGCCGCCGGGATCGAGATCCATGCCCACTGCCAGGAAGGGCTGACCGCGGTGCTCGACCCCGAACGGATCCGCCAGGCCATCGACGACCTGGTGGACAACTCGCTCCGGCACACGCCCGCCGGCGGGACCATCACGCTTTCCGCGGCGAGGAGGGACGGCCGGGTGCTGGTGGGGGTCCGGGACACGGGCGCCGGGTTCCCATCCGACCTGCTCCAAAAGGAACGGCCGGGTGGAGCCGAACCTGAGGGAGGTCTGGGGCTGTCCATCGTGAACGCCATCGCCCGGGCCCACGGGGGAACCGTGCGCCTGGGCAACCCCGACGGCGGGGGGGCCCTGGTCGAGCTGGAGCTGCCCCTCGAGCCGGCCCCCGAGCTTCCGGGTAAGCCGTGACCGTGGATATCATCCGCACGGCACACGAGGGGTGCGCTCGGGGAGGGGCGGAGACATGAGCAGCGAAACAGGGTCGAGGGTCATCCAGGGGATCGAGGCCCCGGCTGCCGGCAGGTGGGAAGTCGACTCCGGGCACACCTCGGTGGCCTTCGTGGCCCGATACCTGATGGTGACCAAGGTCCGGGGGCACTTCTCGGAGTTCTCCGGAGCCATCCAGGTGGCCGAGCGCCCGGAGGAGTCCAGGGCGGAGCTCGTCATCGGTGCATCCAGCATCGACACGGGGAACGAGGATCGGGACAAGCACCTCCGGTCCCCCGATTTCCTCGACGTGGAGCGCTTTCCCGAGATCCGGTTCAAGAGCACGAAGGTGGAGCTCCCCGGCAGGAGCCGCATCACGGTGACCGGCGATCTCACCATCCGCGACGTCATGCGGTCCATCGTGCTGGATGTCGAGTTCTCGGGATTGAGCCAGGACCCCTGGGGCAATCGGCGGGCGGGGTTCTCCGCCACCACCGAGATCGACCGGGAAGAGTTCGGGGCCAGCTGGAACCTTGCCCTTGAGGCCGGGGGATGGCTGGTCTCGAAGCAGGTGCAGATCGAGCTTGACGTGCTGGTCACGCTCAAGCTGGGAGGGTCGTAGTCCCAACGGGATTTGAACCCGTGTCTCCACCTTGAGAGCGTGATCACGCACGGCCGACGGCGTCCGGACGCGTCCTGCTGCGACCGTTTCGTGCTGGTGGCCGGCCTCGGCAGGACGGGTCCGGACGCCCCCGGATGACAGACTGGGGTTCCACGGTGGGGTTCCATGGCCTTTCCACCCACGCCAGGAATGGTGGTTTTCCCACCGGCCACTGGAGGGGCGGACGACTACGTCACCGTAAAGCTGGTAGGGCTGGTTGCGGTCCCTCCAGGGGTGGTCACCGAGATGGGCCCGGTGCTGGCCCCCGATGGAACCCACGTGGTGATCTTCGTAGCCGAGTCCCCCGTGTAGGTCGCGGCCGTGCCGTTGAACGTCACCGCCGTGGCTCCGTGATGGTCCCTTTCCACTGCCGTCCCGAATACTGGACCTCCGCTGACGAACCGTGACGTCCAGTGCGGGAGCGGGAGGACTCCAACCTATGCCTTTCGGACACCGGATCCTAAGTTTGCCCGGACGCATGACGGTCGCTGACGGTCGCTCCCGGAAACTGCTGTCTACCGGCTCGTTCCCGCTCACCGAGGAACCCCGTTGACGGTCGCTGACGGTCGCCTCCCGGATGGTTCGATAGCACGGCCGGTAGCAACAGATCGCGCCCCAGCAGCTCGGCCAGGGCCTTCTCCGTGGCCCTCTTGAACCGCCGGGAGATCGCCGACCGGGACGTGGCCCTGGAGCGTGCCTCCACCTCCGTCCCGAGCGGCTCGGCCACGTCGACGTGCCGACGGGTGGGGACCCCGGCCAGCATCCGCTCCACCACCACCTGGGTGAGCAGGTCCTCGTTCGAGAACGCCGCCCACGTGTCCAGGGCGATCTCCCCTCCACCCGTGCTCCGGCCCCGGGGACGCTCGG